>CACZOT010000069.1 GCA_902782795.1 uncultured Eubacteriales bacterium
GCTGGACGGGGCGCTGCTGTTCCGCCTGGGCGACTACATCGGCGACGAGGCGCTGTGCGACCTGGGCGTGTTCCTGCGCCGCGAGCGCCCGGCGCAGCTCCCCCGGGACCAGTGGCTTTTGCACTGCGCGGCCGACCTGTTCAACGCGCCCATCATGGAGCAGGAGAGCGCGAAACCGCCCTTCCGGCGGCAGGGCTTCTACAACATCGCCCAGATGATGGTGGCCCGGGGCGAGGAGGACGCCGAGCGCGGCCTGGCGCTGGCGGCCCACGGCGGCGGCAACGGCGCCATCGGCTCCCATCCGGACGCGGGCGATTTCGTGCTGTTCTGCGAGGGCGAGCCGGTGCTGGTGGACACGGGCTTCCTGGACGACACGACCTTCCACAACCTGCCCGTCATCGGCGGCCAGGGCCAGAGCCTGGGCTCGGCCTTCCGCGCGCGGGACGTGTCATGCCGGCTGGAGGAGGACTTCGCCATGCTGTCCATGGACCTGGCGGCGGCGTATCCCCCCCAGGCCGGGGTGCGCGCCTGGCAGCGCACGCTGGTCTACGAGCGGGACGCGGACGTGGTGCAGCTGATGGAGCTGTTCGAGCTGACCTCGCCCCGGGACATCGAGTTCGGCTTCATGACCCCCGTCGCGCCGGAGCTGGGCCAGGGCTGGGCGCAGCTGGGCCCGGTGCGGATGCGCTGGGAGAAGGGCCTGAGCGCCCGGGTCGACCCAGTGTCCGTGCCCGAGGGACCGGCCCGCGAGCTGTTCGGCGAGACGCTCTACCGCGTGGCCGTGGCCACGGACAAGCCCGTCGCCAAGGGCACGCTGACCTTCAGCTTCAACCCCCTGCGGACCTTCGGCTGACCCGGCGCGGGTGATTTTACGAAAATTGACGGTTGACAGAAGGAAAAAGCTGTGGTATAATCCATAATCGTTGTAAGGGATTATAGCTCAGCTGGTTAGAGCGCCACGTTGACATCGTGGAGGTCATAGGTTCGAGTCCTACTAATCCCACCACCACGGGATGGATCCGCAGAGGTTCCATCCCGTTTCCTTTATCCGGAGAAAGGAGCGTGAAGCGCCGATGGAGCTGCCCTTCGCCCTGCGGGGAGCAATCGAAGAGATGAGCGCCGGGCGGGACCGCGAGGCCTGGCAGGCGTTGGCCGCCGAACTGAGCCGCCGCTACCGCAGCGAGAGCGGCCGGGGCGCGCGGCTGGTCACGAGCGCGGAGGAAGCGGCCGTGTACGGCGTCACGCGCATGCCGGCGACCTTCGCGGCCGCGGCGGCGGCGCTCGGGCAGGCGCTGGAGATGTGTCCGGCGCGCCCGGAGACCCTGCTGGACGTGGGCGCGGGCACCGGCGCGGCGACTTGGGCGGCCGCCGGGCTCCTGGATCTGCGCGCGATCACCTGCCTGGAGCGCGAGGAGGCCATGCGGCGCGTGGGCGAAGAGCTCATGCGGGCGGGCGAGGGCGCTTTGCGGACGGCCCAATGGCGCGAGGGCGACCTGTCCCGCGAGGGGCCGCTGCCGAAGGCAGAGCTGGTCGTGGCGGCGTACGTGTGCAACGAGCTGGAGGAGGCGGTCCGTCCCGCGGCGGTGGAGCGGCTCTGGCAGGCCGCGGAGCGCATGCTGCTCATCGTGGAGCCGGGCACGCCCGAGGGCTTCCGGCAGCTGCGCGCCGCCCGGGAGCGGCTCCTGAGCGCAGGAGCGCGCATCGCCGCGCCCTGCCCGCACGAGGGCCCCTGCCCCGTCGCCGGGGACGATTGGTGCCATTTCACCTGCCGCGTGGCACGGAGCCGCCTGCACAAGGCCCTCAAGGCCGCTGACGCGCCCTACGAGGACGAAAAGTACGCCTTCCTGGCCCTCGTGCGGGAACCTTGCGCCCATGCAGGCGCGCGCGTCCTGCGCCATCCCGTGGCCGGTAAGGGCCATGTGGAGCTCTACGCCTGCCGCGCCGACGGGACGCTCGGGCCCATGGTCGTTTCCAAGCGCGACGGCGCTGTATACAAGGCCGCGCGGAAGGCGGCGTCCGGGACGGCGCTGTGAGGGCTTGCCGCTGAACGGACGAAACGGGCTCCGATATCCGGACGAACGGATATCGGAGCCCGTTTTATACGCGGTCCGCCGGGGCGGGAGCTACCCGAGGTCGCTCCGCCCGGTCTGCTGGAGGCCGAGCTGGCGGAAATACTCGGCGCGCTGCTGGTCCCCGCGCACGACGTTCAGGCGGATGATATGCTCGTAGGGCTCAGGGTCGGTCGGCCGCAGGGCGATGCACTTCTGGTAGGCGCGGTCGGCTTGGTCGTAATTGCCGATCTGCTGCTGGGTCTGGCCTACGAGCAGAGCGGTGGCGTAATCGTCCGGATCGAGCGCCAGGGCCTGATAATAGGCGTCTGCGGCGCGCTTGACCTGGTTGTTGGCCAGGGCGGTATCTCCGAGGATGCGGTAGGCGGCGGGATCGTCGCTCAGGCCGAACCCGGCGCGGAACACCCGGCCGGACTGCGTGGCGAAGAGCCAGAAGGCCGCCGACAGGCAGACCACAAAGGCGATGGCGGCGAGGATCAGGCGCACGCGGCTGTTGACGTAGGCGTCGTCCTGGGCCTCCTCCTCGGCCTCGCGCTCAGCGCGGTCAGAGCGGTGCGGGGCCTTCTTTTTCGGCTTCATGAAGAAGATATCGTCCTCGTCCGCCTCATCGCGCTGGATGAACAGCTTCTGCGCCTTCTTTTCCGGCACGACGCGCTCGGGCACCATGGTATCCCGCTTCTCGCGGGAGACGGACGATACGGGCGGTTTGCGCGCGGGCATTTCCTCCGTGCCGGACGAGGTGAGCACCAGATGGCTCTTGCGGCGCTCCTCCGGCGAAAGGCCCGGCAGCTTGAAGCGGTGGGGCTTTTCCCCGTCCTGCGCGGCGCGGCCGAAAAGAGGCTTGCGCGCCTCCGTTTCGTCCTCTTCGGGCCAGTCCTCCAGCTCGTCGGGCTCGTCGTCGTCCATCTTCGGGGTGAAGAAACGCTGGGAGAAGGGCTGCTGCGCGGGCTCCCGGGCGGGTTCCGCCTGGAACGGCGGGGCGACGGGCTCCTCCGGCGCGGGCTTCTCCGCGGGGACGGGCGCGGGCTCCTCTACGGGGACGGGCGCGGGCTTGGGCGGATCGCCAGGGCGCGCGGGCTGGGCGGGATTGTCCGCCAGCGGCCGGACGATATGCCCTGTGGGACGCGCCGGGCGCGCGGGCGCTTCCGATTCCTTCTCGAGGACGAACGGCTCCGGCTTCGGCGCGGGCGGAACGATCTCCGCGATGGGTTCAACGACGTCCGCGATCGGTTCCGGGGCGGGCTCGATCACGTCCGCGACGGGCTCCGCAGCGGGCGCGGCCTCTTCGGGAGCGGGGTCCGGGGCGGGCTCGATCACATCCGCGACGGGCTCCGCTGCGGCGACGAGCAGCCGCGCTCCGCAGTAGGCGCAGAACTTCGCCCCCTCCGGGTTGTGCTTCCCGCATTCGTTGCAAAACACTCCGTTCACCTCTCGCTGCGACGCGCTGTGGGCGTCATTTTTCCAGCCGTTTCAGGGATTCGTAGTACGGGTCCCCGGCGAATTCGCGCTCCTCGGGCGCTTCTCCGCCGAGCTCCTCGATGGCGTTGCGGATCTCAATATAATCCAGGTAATTCAGCTCGCTGAGCGCCGCGGCGCGGGTGAGCGGCGCGATGGCGCGCGCGTCGCCGAGTTTGGCGAGGAAGGACGCGTACAGGGCGTGGCGTTCCGGATCGGCCAGGAAGCGGCGTTCCGTCTCTTCATATACGCGCGGATTGCCCGGAAAGTTGCACAGGAGTTCGAGAAAAGTTTCCGCGGCCTCGTCGCTCGCGCCGTCCAGCGCGGCGAGGAGCTTATCCACGGCGGGGCGGCCGACGGCGCGCAGGAGGTCCGCGGCGGCGTCGGCGAGCTCGTCGTCCTTTTCGCGCGCGGCCACCAGGGCGACGCACAGATCCGCGGGCTCGGCCGTATCCAGCTCGATGAGGAGGTTGAGCGCCGTCACGCGCATCTCGCGCGGAGCGCTCTCGTCCGCGGCCAGGGCCATGAGGGGCCGGACGGAGGCATGTCCCAGATCGGTGATGCGCTCGAGCAGCAGGTCCGGCACGTCCACGCCATCCTGCTCGTAGGCGCGCAGGAGATCGATGAGCGCCTCGGGCGTGGAATAGCGCTGGAAGTACATGGCCGGCGCGACGCCGCCCAGCCAATCCGCCTTCTGGTTGATGAAGCGCAGATAGACCTCGGGCATCATCTCTTCGAGCTGTTCGGCCTTTTTGCCCGCGGCGAGCTGTTCGCGCATCCATTTTTCCGCGAAGGAAGTGAAGCGGGCGTCGAAATCGATGGGCTTGTCCATATCGCGTTTTCCTCCGTTATTCCTTGCTTTCCCCGCGCGGACGGCGGCACTCCGCCGCCAGGGCGCGCAGATCGTCCGCCGAGAAGCGGTGCTTGCGGTTGCAGAAATGGCACCCGGCCTCGCAGCCGCCCTGTTCCTCGATCATGCTCTCGAGCTCCGCGGCGCCGAGCGAGATCAGGGCCCGTTCGACCCGCTCGCGGCTGCAATCGCACCGGTATTCGGGCGTGGTGCGCTCCAGCTCCACGGGCTGCAGGTGGCCGATGATCTGCGCCGCGGCGCCGTCCGGCCCCCACTTGGCGATCTCGCCCGCGACGCCGGAGAGGAGCCCGGCGCTCATCTCCACGCTCTGGATGGCCGCCTCGCTCGCGCCCGGCAGCATCTGCACGAGGATGCCGCCCGCGGCCTCGATGCCCTTTTCGCCCACGCGCACGCCCAGCGCCAGGAGCGAGGGCACCTGCTCGGAATAGGCGAAGTAGGCGCACAGATCCTCGGCGATCTCCCCGCTGACCAGAGGCACCTGACCGACGTAGGGCTCGCCCATGCCCAGATCCTTGACCACGGTGAGGGAGCCTTCGCTTCCCACCGCAGAGCCGGGCCTGCCGTCCTCCGCGTCCACGAAGGGCTTGTCCACATATCCCTTGACGACGCCGCCCGGCCGCCCTACGGCGACCAGCGCGCCCATCGGCCCGCCGCCCTTGACGGTCAGCGTCACGGACGAGCCCTCGCCCTTGAGCATATCGCCCATGATGGCCGCGCCGGTGAGCAGGCGGCCCAAGGAGATGGTGGCGGTATCGGAGAGGTGGTGCGTGCGGCGCGCGGCGGCGCACAGGCGTGTGGAATCGATGAGCACGGCGCGCGCCTGCCCCTCCAGAAGGCTATAGTGCAACAGGGTATCCTTGCCCCGCAGAACGGTCATATTCTCGTGTCCTCCTGTGTATTCGTCAGACCGCCTTGACGGCGGTGAAGTGGACTCTCTGGCAGCCGGGCCCGGGCGGATCGAAGGTCCTGTCCCCCCAGGCGCGGACGCTGACAAACCCCGCTTTGCCCAGGAGCGCCGCGATCTCATCGGCGCCGCGGCCCGCCTGGACGTGCCGCTCCTCGGTGCGGGCGTAGAGCCCGCCCTCGCCGCGCGTATACAGCGAGACCTCCATGGTCAGCCGCGCTGTCTCCTCCTTCCAGCGGCAGCGCCAGATGCAGGCGGCGTCGTCACGCTCGTCGCAGAAGGTCTGCCCGTCCATGGCCGCGAGCTTCTCGCGCGAGGAGACGTCGAACGCCAGCACGCCCCCGGGCCGCAGGGCCTCGCGGGCGCTGGAGAAGAAGGCGAGGAGGTCCTCCTCCTCGAGGAGATAATTCGCCCCGTCGCAGCAGGCGACGACGGCGTGCACGCGCCTCGGCACTTCGACGCGGCGCATATCCTGGCGGACCAGGGGCACGCGCAGGCCCCGTTTGCGCATGCGCGCGGCGGCCTCGGCGAGCATCTCCTCCGAGAGATCCGCCGCCGTGACGCGAGCGCCGAGCGCGGCCAGCTCCGCCGTGAGAGCGCCTGTGCCGCAGGCGCATTCGAAAACGGTCTCGATGCTCCCGCCCGCCCGGGCGACGAGCTCCTGATAATAGCGCGCCCAGGCCGGGTAGTCGATATCGTCCATGAGCCGGTCGTACAGGCGCGCGATGGATGTGTACATGGCCCTGTCAACGCTCCGTTTCTTTCGTTTCCGCGCGCCGGACGCGCTTGCCCGCCGCGAGCGCGCCGACCAGGCCGGTCTCCCGCGCCGTCAGCGAGCCCCAGCCCGCGCGCAGCAGCTTGTCCGTCAGGCCGAGCGCCTCCGCGGCTTCGTATTTTCTGCGCTCCCGCGCCGTGATCTCGGGAATCTCCATGCGGCACACCTCCTCTGGGGAAGTATGCGCCGTTTTCCGGAAGGGGATGCGCCCGGGGAGGATCACTTCATGGAATCGGCCTCGCGGCGGACTTCCTCCTCCTCGGCCTCGTCGAGGTAATCGAGGGCGGGATCGCGCAGGCCCTGGCCGACCTTCGCGCCCTCGATGCGGGGATTCAGGTAGCGGTCGAAGCAGGAATTGGCGTAGCTGGCGTAGATGAGGCCCGTCACGGAGAAGCCGATCACCAGGAAATAGAGGATCAGCACGATCGCGGCGTAGGGCACGAACGCGGCCAGCAGGAACGGCACGACGGTGGTCAGCGCCAGGAAGAGCACGGACCAGGGCAGGCGCGCCACGGCGATGAGCATGCTGTTGCGCAGGATCTGGCGGAGCTTCATCTCATAGGAGACGACCATGGGGAAGGAGATCATATTCATCATCCACCACACCGCGCCGGCGACGATCACGAACACCTGGGGCACGATGAAGAAGAGGTTGTCGTTGGCCATGCTGGCGTAGAACATGGAGCCGACGGAGACCAGCGGCAGGGAAAGGCCGTTGAACAGGCCCAGCAGCAGGCCCTTTTTCCAGTTCTCCTTGAAGGAATCCTTAAAATCGCTGAGCATGAAGGAATGCTGGTCGCGGGACCAGTTGCGCAGGGGGTACATCTGTCCGGCGGAGCCCAGGCCCATGATCAACATGCAGGGGATCACGCCGATCAGGTATTGGTTGATCAGGCCGCTGCGCACCAGGCTGAAGGAGGGATCCTGCTCCAGGTAATAGTTGAGCAGCTGGAAGTTGAGCACCGTCCAGATGATCAGCGGCAGGCAGAACAGATCGTACAGAAGGTTCAGCTGTACGAGCTTGCCCAGCTGCCCGCGCAGCACGGTGAAGAAGAGCTCCAGGCGGTTCTTGGGGAGCTGGTCGGGCGTGAAATCCGCCTGGCCCGCCTTGCCGTAGAAATAGGAATTCATAAGTCCGGACATGGTTCAAGCCTCCTCGATGATGTTCAGGAACAGGTTCAGCGCGCTGAGCAGACACTCCTCGTCGTAGAAGAAGCGGGAGGAATGGAGAGGCTCCTCGCCGCCGACGCCGCAGAAGACGAACGCTCCCCGGCGCGCGTTGATGAATTCGGAAACGTCCTCGCCGATGGACATGGGCGCGAGGTGCGCGCGCGCGTCTCCCGCCAGGCGGCAGAGGCGTTCGGCCTCCTCCGGCGTGTTCACCACCGGCGGATAGGAGAGGATTTCCTCCAGGCAGGTGCTCGTGCCATAGAGCGCGTCCGCGCCCTCGAAGGCCCGGCGCGCCGTCTCCAGCACGTGCGCCATGGTCTCCGGCGTGCAGGCGCGCACCGTGCATTCGAGCCTGGCCTCGCTGGCGATGATGTTGCGCACCGTGCCCGCCTCCACCTTGCCCGTGGTGAAGACCACGGGATCGGCAGGGTCGACCGTGCGCATCAGGGCCGTCTGCAGGCTCACCAGAGCCTGCGCCGCCGCCATGACCGCGTCCGCCCCGCGATGGGGCGTCGCCCCGTGGCCGGAGCGGCCCCGTACCGTGACGTCCAGGGAAGTCACGCCGCTCATGACCGGGCCGGCGTCGATGGCGATCTTGCCGCGCGGCACCTGGGGCATGACGTGCATGCCGTAGACGCGCTCGACCCAGGGGTCGTCCAGAGCGCCCGCGGCGACCATGCGCTTGGCGCCCCCGCCGTTTTCCTCCGCGGGCTGGAGGAGCAGCACCACGTCCTGCTTCAGCTCCCCGCGCAGGTCTGAGAGGATCCGCGCCAGCGCCAGCAGGTTGGCCATGTGGCCGTCGTGCCCGCAGGCGTGCATGACGCCGGGATGCTCCGAGGCGAAGGGCAGGCCCGTCTCCTCCGTGATGGGCAGGGCGTCCATATCCGCCCGGAAGGCGATGGCCGCGCGGACGGGCGATTCGGCGCGGTAGACGGCCTTGAGGCCGCCGTCGCAATTGCACAGGACGTCCGGGTGCGTCTCCTCCAGGCGGGCACGGCAGTAGGCCACGGTCTTCGGGATATCGCGCGCCAGCTCCGGGATGCGGTGCAGGGCGCGGCGGTCGCGCCGGATGGCCTCGAGAAGCGCGGGCGTTGCGTTCAGAGGCATGCTCTTTTCCCTCCTCGTGTACAGGGTACGTCTATCATATTATATTATCATATTCCCGCCGTTTTCACAAGACGCTGTCGGCGGGAGGGATGCGTTGGGGGGATGGACCTCTGGCAGTGGTTCCATCCCTGCGCCCTGCCGGGAGGTTCCGCCTCCTGGACCTCCGGCAGAGGGCTCCGCCCTCTGCACTCCCGCCAGGGGGAATGATTTCCCCTGGCCCCCTCAATCTGGGGTTTTCAGAAACAAGGGTTCTGGTATCCTTTCGACAGGATACCGGAGCTTGTTATGTTTTGGGGTCGATCGCGATGCGTCGGTACAAAAACGTTCCCTATGATGGGATTCTCAACGGACGAAGTCCCTTAAGCAGTGCTCCAGGGGACAGCGCCCCTTGGCCGCCAGGGCCTCGCACCCTTGCCAAAACGCCGCAAAAGGCGTAATATAAAAATGTTTGCGGCCACAGAACGCGGCCGCGCGCGAGGGGGAGTTCCCAAATGAACAAAAGAAGGGCAAGGCGGCGCTTCCGCTTCCCGGGCGGAGCGGTCCTGGTGCTCGCCGCCATCGCCATACTCGTATTCCTGACGCCGTCCGCCGGGCCCGTGGGCCAGCAGTCCGATATGCTCGACGCACCCGACGGCGCGCCGGGAGAGATCCTCTCCGCGACGCCGGAGACGATCGAGCCGCCGGTCCTCGTCTTCGAGCCGACCGCGACGCCCGAGGCCGCCGTCATCCCGGAGCC
>CACZOT010000070.1 GCA_902782795.1 uncultured Eubacteriales bacterium
AAGGGCCTGCTGGATCGGTATTTCGGGAAATAAGAAATCCTTCTACTTCAAGCTTTTTCATGGGGCGGCTCCGAGAGGGGCCGCTCCATTTTTTTACCATCGCCTGCGCAAGAGGGGACAGAGCCGCGACCGCTGGGCACGCCCGTGCGGAACGCCGCTTCCGAGGCGGAGGCTGGAGCCCTGGGGGACATTTTACAGCCGCCCCCTCGCATTGACGCGGAAAACGTGGTATACTATAATACCCACGTAATGTGGGTTTGGAGGATCGATGTGAAAACGGTTTCTGTGGGAAAGATCATCCTGGCGACGGCGCTGGCCCTCCTGGCGGCGCTGGTCTCGCCGATCCTGCTGGCGTCGTCGCTCTCGTTCCTGGCGGTGCCGGTGGCGCTGGTGTGCCTGTATGCCTGGGCGGGATCGATCCCCGCGGCGGTGTACACGCTGGGCTCGCTGGCGATGTTTTCGTTCATGGGCGGGAACGTGTTCATGTGGGCATGCTTCCTGGCGCTGTTTCTGCCCGCCGCGGTGGCGGTGGCGGCGATCCGCGCGCACCGCAGCTATATCGTGTGTCTGCGCGTCTCCATCACGGCGCAGATCGCGGGGCTGCTGCTGGGGCTCCTGGTGGCCTGGCTGACGTTCCGCGCAGACTTGGTGGACGTGGCCATGCGCTATTTCAGCGATCGGCTCAAGGAGATGCCCTCGGCGATGGTGGACCAGCTCCTCACGCTGTACGGCCAGCTGGGCCGCTTGCCCTCCACGGGCATCGACTTCGCCAAGGGCTATCTCACCTCGGCGGAGCGCGTGGAGGCCATCGAGCGCTTCGTGGCCGCGGCGACGGACGGCATGAAGGTGACTCTGCCCGGCCTGCTCCTCACCTCAGGGACGGCCACGGGCGTGATCAACGTGGCCGCGCCGGTGTGGATCTGGGCGCGCCGCGGCGACGAGAAGGGCATCCGCCGCATCCCTCTTTCGGATTGGCGCATGTCCCGCAATTCCGCCCTCGGCCTGCCCGCGGCGGTGATCGCGGCGTACATTCTGGCGCGCGCGGGCGTCTCCGGCGGGGACGCGGTGTTCTTCGCGGCGTGGTATCTGCTGCTGCTGCTCTTCAAGCTGCAGGCGCTGGGGTCGGTCAGCCGGCTGCTCAAGGCGCGCGGCCGCAGCCGGGGCTGGCGCGTGGCGGTGCTGATCCTGCTTCTGACTCTCGCGCAGGACGCCGCCTGTTTGATCGGCGCAGCGTCGCTGTATTTCGGTACCCAGGGCGTGATCTCGTCCTATATTCGCAAGAAAAGAAAAGAGCATGAGGAGGACGAATGACATGAAAGTGATCCTGCTTCAAGACGTCCGCGGCAGCGGCAAGAAAGACCAGATCATCGAAGTTTCCGACGGCTACGCGAGGAATTTCCTCCTGCCGCGCAAGCTCGCCAGAGAGGCCACGGCCGAGGCGCTCAACGCCATCGAGACCGCCCGCCAGGCCGCCAAGCACCGCGAGGACGTGAAGAAGGCCGAGGCCGAGCAGAAGGCCCGCGAGCTCAAGGGCAAGGTCGTCGTCGTGGAGGCGCGCGGCGGCGAGGGCGGCAAGCTTTACGGCGCCGTCACGGCCGAGCAGATCGCCCAGGCTATCCTCGAGCAGCACGGCCTGGAGATCGACAAGCGCAAGATCGAGACCGAGGGCGCCATCCGCACCGCCGGTCAGACCACCGTCACGCTCAAGCTCAGCGCGGGCGTGAGCACCCGGATGATCCTCAACGTCACAGTGGGCAAGTAAGCAGGCCCCAAGCCAAACAGGGAGGCGAAGCAGACGATGGAGATGCAGGTCCCCGGCGCGCGCATCCCGCCGCACAGCGCGGACGCGGAAAAGAGCATCCTCGGCAGCATCCTCATTTCCCATAACGCCGCGCTCCTGGCCATGGAGATGCTCCGCGAGGACGATTTTTACGACCCCGCCCATCGAGAGATCTTCAGCGCCATGGCGCACATCGCCTCGCTCTCCAGGCCGATCGACCTGGTCACCATCGAGAGCGAGCTGCGCCGCCGCGGGCGCCTGGAGGGCGTGGGGGGCTTCCCGTACCTCATGGAGCTCTCCCGCTTCGTGCCCAGCGCCCTGAACGCCCAGGAATATATCCGCCTGGTGGACGAGAGCTCCACCCTGCGCAAGCTCATCGACGCGGCGGAGAAGATCAGCCAGATGTGCTACGCAGCCGACCAGGAGACGCCGGATATCCTCGCCTCCTGCGAAAAGCTCATTTACGATATCACCATGCGCAAGGGCGGCGATATGCTCGAGCCCATCCAGCCGATCCTTCTCAAGACCTACGAGCGTATCGAGCAGCTGGCCATCAACAAGGGTCGCATCGAGGGCGTCCCCACCGGCTATCGCGAGCTGGACGATCTGCTCACCGGCATGCATGGCGGTGAGTTCATCCTCGTGGCGGCGCGCCCTTCCATGGGCAAGACCGCCTTCGGCATGAACGTGATCGGCAACGCCGCCATCCGCGCAGGCAAGAAGGCCGCCATCTTCTCTCTGGAGATGCCGGCCGAGCAGCTGGCCATGCGCATGATGTGCACCGAGGCGCGCGTGAACATGCAGAACGTGCGCCGCGGCGTGCTGGAGACCGACGAATGGATGCGCCTGTGCGAGGCCATGGCCACCATCGGCGAGGCGAATATCTTCATCGATTCCACCAGCGGCATCTCCGTGCCGGAGATGCGCTCCAAGGCCCGGCGGCTCCAGATGGAGCACGGGCTGGACGTCATCTTTGTGGACTATCTGCAGCTCATGTCCGGCGCGGGCCAGTTCGGCAGCCGCCAGGAGGAAGTCAGCTCCATATCCCGCGCGCTCAAGACCCTGGCGCAGGAGCTGAACGTGCCCCTCATCGCTGCTTCGCAGCTTTCCCGCGCGCCCACGGGTCGCTCCAACCACCGCCCCATGCTCAACGATATCCGCGATTCCGGCGCCATCGAGCAGGACGCGGACGTGGTCATGTTCGTGCACCGCGAGGAGTATTACGACAAGGAGACCGAGCTCAAGAACATCGCGGAGATCATCATCGCAAAGCAGCGCAATGGCTCGCTGGGCACGGTCAACCTGGGCTGGCGCGGAGAATACACCTGGTTTATCGACCTCGCGCCCGGCGGCAAGGAGATCGAGCCGCCGCCCGAGGGCTGACGCGACACACCCGGAAGGAGATCGAAAATGAAAAAGGCGACATGGTTCCTCGCGCTGATCGTGGCCGCGGGCATAGTCCTGACGGGCTGCGCGCCAAAAGCCGCAGGGCAGGAAGCAAGCCCGAACGCGGAGGCCGGGAACCCGCGGGAGACCAACGCTCTGACCGGCTGGTGCACGCCGCCGCCCAATATCACGTACGATCCCGTCACGGTTACAGACGCCACGCCCGCCACGCTGGAAAACACGGTATGGGTGTTCCGCGAGGAGACGTCTAAGGAACAGGGCGTGGTTTTATTCTTCAGAGACGGAGTCATGACGGCCGTAAGCGCGGATGCCTGCTATGGAGCCCCATATGACTATCGGGATACGCAGCTGACGGTATCGTATCAGGATATCGCCATCTCTGGCGAGGCGATCGAAGGCCTTCTGTATTTCCGGACGAACAAGAGCGGAGACGGACAGGAACGCATTGCCGTCTGGACGACGATTGAAGACGCGGCGCAGTTCGCAAAGGAACTGAACGGCGGCTTCGTCGCGCCGTTTACGCCGGACGATCTCGGCATTGTGATCAATACGCCCGCGCCTTCGGAGGACTTCAGCCAGACGCCGGAATCCCTGGATGGCACCGCGTGGATCCTGGAATACGACGTGGGCCAGGTAGAGCGCGCGGCCTTCTTCTTCAAGGATGGCATGGCCACGGTCGTATCGTGGGATTACATCTACGAGGATTCGTACACGTACGAGAACCATATCCTGGTGACGGACGAGATCAACATCGGATTTGAGGGCGTGGTCGATGGATCGCGGCTCACCGAAGTGACCTTTTATGGAGCCCCCTACCCCGATCTGACCCGGGTCGATATCCCGCACGCGGTTCAGTACGCCAAAGAACTCCGCCCCGAGTTCGTGTCCCCCTTTGACGGCGGCGGCTCCGAACCCGACCGCGATACGGTCGACAGCGGCGCCATGAACCCAAGCGCCGATGGGTATAAGCGTTTTGAGAATGCGCTGTTTTCCTCGGAAATCCCCGCCGATTGGAAGGTTACGACAGTGCAAATCCAGTATATGGCGAGCACCGTTGAACAGCCCCATAACGACGGCGACCTCTATTGCTATTTCGAGGTCGTTTGCGGACCGGTCTCTGAAAGCGTCGTTCAGGAACGCTATAATGGGCTCGTTGCTTCGAACGTCAACGCGGCTCTTTACGATACGACGATCGCGGGTCAACCGGCGAAAGTATTGGAAAGAAGCGGGCCGGGTGGCTGCGTGAGGGAGATCTTCTCCGCGACTCCTTCGGGAGAAGGCTACAGAATGAACTTCTATTGCCTCAATCATGATCAAACCTTGGATTTCTCCTCGATCCAAGAGGTAATGGATCATTTTATCGAACATATCACCTTTTCATCCGATGTGAACTAGAGCGGTTTTCGCTCAGGCGCTGTATCCCCATGGTCAGCCGGCAGCCACGCGCCTCTCAAATGCTGGATCGTGGATCCGGCGGGATAGCCGATATGAGCTGTTTTTCAGGGATAAGGAGGACGATACATGATCGTCGCGGCTCTGAGCGATATCCATTCCAACGCCTCCGCGCTCGCGGCTTGCCTCGATGAGGCCAGGTCGCTCGGCGCGCAGGCGTTTTTGTTTCTGGGAGACCTGGTCAGC
Source organism: uncultured Eubacteriales bacterium (assembly GCA_902782795.1). Lineage (GTDB taxonomy): Bacteria > Bacillota > Clostridia > Christensenellales > Aristaeellaceae > UBA1224. The sequence goes on from CACZOT010000070.1 coordinate 4,826, forward strand.
GACTGCGCGCGGCCCCGCGAATCCATCGCCCTGGTGCGGGAGACGCTCTCGCGCTTTCCCGGCGCGGCCATCCGCGGCAACCGTGAGGAGACGCTTCTGGCCGCCCGCCGCGGCGAGATCGCGCCGCTCGAGGGGTCTATGGGCTTCACCCAGGATCGCCTCGGCGAAGAGGATTGGCGCTTCCTGGAAAGCCTCTCCGGCCCGCTCTTCTGGGAGGCGGGGGAGGGGCTGACCGCCCTGCGCCTGTGCCACGGTTCCCCGGCCCGGACGCGCGAAAAGCTCCTCGCCGGCTCAGACGAGGCGCGTTTCTGGAGCGTCCATGCCGGGGCGGACGCGCTCCTGTGCGGCCATACGCACATACCGTTCATCGCGCGGCCCGGTAGCGCCTGGGTAGTGAACTGCGGCTCGGTGGGCGTGCCCTGTACCGGCGATCCGCGGGCGTCCTTCGTCCTGCTGACGGCGGTAGAGGGCGCCTGGCGCGCCGAGATCGTCCGCGTGGCGTACGACCCGGAGGACGAGATCGCCGCCATGCGGGCCAACGGCATGTCCGAGCGGGATCCCGTCTGGGCGGCGGGCATCGTCGCGCATCTGCGGGACGGGCGCGAGTGGTGCGGCGTGATGCTGGATCGTGCCGCTGAGCTCGCCCGCGAGGAAGGCTTGCCCGTCGGGGACAGCCACCGCTTCCGTGCCGCGCGGGAGTTAGGGCTGCTGCCCCGTCGCGGCCTTGGGACCTGAGACGCGCCCCGTCAGGGGGATACAGCGGCGCTTTCAAGAAACGCCTGTGATCAAAGAAAAGGCCTTGCGCTTCCATCGACAGGAGCGCAAGGCCATGTTTTTATTCTGGGAGCCTGGAGGAGCGGCGCCCCCGGCGCTGTTTATTGTCCGTACAGGACCGCCGTGCCGGCCCGCAAAGACGCGGGCACGTCGATGAGGCGCTGGTTGCGGGAGCCGCGCCACTTGACGTCCAGAGACTTTTCCGCCATGAGGAACGGCCCGTCCACGAGCACATCCGTGGCCTCGAGCAGGGCCATGGTGTCCGGGTCGGCCTGCGCACGGGCAAGCAGGGACTCGAACGTCCAACCGGAATACGTCCAGACGTTGAGATGGCGTTCCCGGGCCGCGCGGGCGATCTCGGCGCAAGGGCCGGGCTGGACGAACGGATCGCCCCCGGAGAGGGTCACGCCGTCCAGGAGAGGGTTCTCGTCGATCATCTCGATGATGTGCTCAGTGGTGCTTTCCTTGCCTCCGGCGACGTCGTGCGTCTCGGGGTTGTGGCAGCCGGGGCAATCGTGCGGGCAGCCCTGCGTGAACACCGTCAGGCGCAGGCCCGGCCCGTCCACGATGGAATCGTCCACAATGCCGGCAATGCGGATCTTCATGTGGGTTGGCGCTCCTTTCCGGGGAGGGGATACGCCGAGGGACGCTGTCCCTCAGGCTCCCTGCTTGGGGGATTGGGTAAGGATAAGGGCTTAGCATTTCTTGCGGAAGAAGCACTAAGCCCATGAGGTTTTGACAGCCTTCCAGTGGAAGGGGCTAAGGGGCGAAGCCCTTCGGGGAGCTCCCCCTCGCTTACAGCTGCACGTTATGCTTGACGCGGTCCTCGACCTCGGCGCGTTTGGCGTTGTTGAAGCGATCGAGCGTGCCGACGAGATAGCCGGTGATGCGGCGGATGCGCTCGAAGCGGACGTCCTCCTCCTTGCGGCCGCAGTGCGGGCAGGTATCGCCGATGATGCCGTTGTAGCCGCAGACGGGGTCGCGGTCCACCGGGTGGTTGATGGAGCCATAACCGATGCCCTGATCGTGCATGTAGCGGACGACCTTTTCAAACGCGTCCAGAT
>CACZOT010000071.1 GCA_902782795.1 uncultured Eubacteriales bacterium
AAGATGCGCATCGAGGACGCGCTGGCCGCGACCCGCGCCGCTGTTGAAGAGGGCATCGTCCCCGGCGGCGGCACCGCGCTGATCTACGCCGCCAAGGACGTCGCCGCTTCCCTCGCCAACTACGAGGGCGATGTGAAGACGGGCGTCTCCATCGTGCTGCGCGCTCTGGAAGAGCCGGTCCGCCAGATCGCCGTCAACGCCGGCGTCGAGGGCAGCGTCGTGGTCGAGAAGATCAAGGGCGCGGACCAGGTCGGCTTCGGCTATGACGCCGCCAAGGACGAGTACACCAACATGGCCGAGCGCGGCATCATCGACCCGACCAAGGTGTCCCGCTCCGCGCTGCAGAACGCCGCTTCCGTCGCCGCGATGGTGCTCACCACCGAGTCCCTCGTGGCCGACATCCCCGAGAAGGAGCCCGCCCCCGCGGCCGGCGCCAACCCCGGCATGGGCGGCATGTACTAAGCCTCAATTGCTGAAAAGCCCCTCCGGAGCATCGCTCCGGAGGGGCTTTTTATGGTACAATAGGCCCTGTGGGAAGAGCGTCCGCCGAGGGCACCCCGGGACTGCGCCTAAGGGACAGCGTCCCTTAAGAAGCCCAAAAAACGGTATGCAGAGCCCCTTTCATGCGTAACACCATGTCTTCAATAAGGGGAGCTCGGAGGGCTTGCGGCCCTTTGAGGGGCCCAAGGGGGCGTGCCCCCCAAAAATGTAAGGAGAGAACCACATGCCAACGCTGATCGTCGCGGAAAAGCCCTCCGTCGCGCGGGACATCGCGCGGGTGCTGGGGGTCAAGGGCAAGGGAGAAGGGTGCCTCGTCGGGGAGAAGTATATCGTCACGTGGGCGCTGGGGCACCTGGTGGCCATCTGCGATCCGGACGAGATCGACCCCGCGTGGAAGAAATGGTCCCGGGAGACGCTCCCCATGCTCCCGGAAACGCTGAAGACCAAGGTCCTGCCCAAGACGCGCAGCCAGTTCAGCGCGGTGAAGAAGCTGATGCTCTCCAAGGACGTCACCGACCTCATCTGCGCGACGGATTCCGGCCGCGAGGGCGAACTCATCTTCCGCTATATCTACCATCAGGCCGGCTGCAAAAAGCCGTTCCGGCGGCTGTGGATCAGCTCCATGACGGACGCCGCCATCCGCGAGGGGTTCGCGTCGCTGCGTCCGTCCGCCGAATACGACGCCCTCTATGAGAGCGCGCGCTGCCGCAGCGAGGCGGATTGGCTCGTGGGCATGAACGGCTCGCGCGCGTTCACCATCCGCTACGGGGCGCTCCTCTCCATCGGGCGCGTGCAAACGCCCACGCTCGCCCTGGTCGTCCGGCGCGACCGGGAGATCGAGGCCTTCGTCCCGCGCGATTATTGGGAGCTGACGGCCTCCTTCGGCGATTACACCGGCCTGTGGATGGACCCGAAAACCAAGGAGACGCGCTCCTTCCGGCGGGAGACGCTCGAGGCGGCGCAGGCGGCGGTCCGCGGCAAGACCGCGCGCGTGCGCGAGGCGGTCCGGGAGATGAAGCGCGCCAGGCCGCCGCAGCTGTACGATTTGACCACGCTCCAGCGCGAGGCGAACACACGCTTTGGCTTCTCCGCCAAAAAGACGCTGGACCTGGCGCAATCCCTCTACGAAAAGCACAAGCTGCTCACCTACCCGCGCACGGACAGCCGCTGCCTGCCCGACGACATGGCGCCCGTCATCGCCAAGACGCTCGGGTCGCTCGAGGGCGACCTGGCCGGCTACGCCGCCAGGCTCCTGCCCAGCCCGCCCCGACCCAGGCGCGTCTACGACAACGCGAAGATCTCTGATCACCACGCCATCGTCCCCACCGGCGTGCCCGCCAGCCGCAGGAACCTGACCGCCGACGAGGCGAAACTGTTCGATATGGTGGCGCGGCGGCTCGTGGCGGCCCTGTACCCGGATTACGAGTACGAGGCGGCGCGCGTGATCACGGAATGCGAGGGGCATCTGTTCAAGTCCACGGGCAATACGCCCATGAAGCTGGGCTGGCGCGAGGTGTACGCGAACGGCCAGAGCGAGAAAAAGGACGAGGAGGAGCAGGTCCTGCCCGATCTGCGCGAGGGCGACACGCGGCCGGTGCGCGGCGCGCGCATCGCGCAGAAAAAGGAGAAGCCCCCGGCGCGGCTGACCACGGCCACGCTGCTGGGGCAGATGGAGCAGGCAGGCAGGGAGCTCGACGACGAGGAGCTGCGCGAGACCATGAAGGATTCCGGCCTCGGCACGCCCGCCACGCGCGCGGCCATCATCGAGCGGCTCAAGCAGGTGGGGTATATCGTCGAGCAAGGCAAGTCCATCGTCTCCACTGACAAGGGCCGAAAGCTCGTCGACGTGGCCCCGGAGGAGCTCGTCTCCGCGGAGACCACGGGCCGCTGGGAGCGCGCGCTCAACAAGATGGCGCGCGCGTCCGGCGCGGCGGAGGCGGAGGCCCTGGCGGAAAGGTTCATGGGCAGCATCCGGCGCTACTCCGCGTTCCTCGTAGAGAGCGCGGACCGGGCCTCGGACGCGGTCGTCTTCGAGAAGGAGGAATACCGCGGGCGCGGCGGCAAGAAGGCCGTGCGGCGCTTCACAGGAGCGAAAAAGAGCCCGGCGAGCCGCCAGAAGGAGCTGCCCGGCGGCGTCTGCCCGCTCTGCGGCGGCGGGATCGTGGAGAGCGACCGCGCCTTCGGCTGCGCGCGCTGGCGCGAGGGGTGCAAGTTCACCATCTGGAAGAACGCTGCAGAGCGCCGGGGCGGCCGGGCGCTCGACGCCGCCGACGCCCTCGCGCTCCTGCGCGGCGAGTCCTGCGATAAGGGCGGCGTGCGGGTACGCCTCGCGGGCGGGATCGTGAAGGTGGAGTAGGGTCGACGCCGAGGACATAAGGAAGACGCAGGGGGACGCCAGGGGCTCTGTCCTCTGGACCTCTGCTCAAGGGACGTTGTCCCAAAGGATACAGGATTGTCGAAGGAAAAGGAAAGGCCACGTGCTTCTGTCGATAGAAGCACAGGGCCTTTTCCATTCTATCCTCAATTAAAGGGCTCTTCCGGGCTGAGCGCGGCTGCCGGCGGGCCGCGCCGCAAAGATCACTTCGCGTTGAAGATGCGGTCCTTGTGGGGCTCGACGGCCTTGCGCAGGAGCGTGCCGAGGATGCCGCAGGAGATGATCTCCCCGATGCCCACGGTCAGCATCAGGTAGGGGAGGGAATCCGGCACGCCGTACACCTTCTGGAGCACGATGGGCACGATGATGATGTTGGCGATGATGGGCGGCAGCGTCGCCAGGATGGGATGCCTGCGCAGAAGGTACGTGCCGACCGCGCCGATCAGGGTCGCGAGAGAGCCGAAGACCACGTCCCACGCGGCCGCGCCGGTGAGCAGGTTGGCCAGCACGCAGCCCACGGTCAGGCCGGGGATCGCGGCGGTGGTGAATATCGGCAGGATGGTCAGCGCTTCGGAAATGCGCACCTGGATGGCGCCGCTGGCCAATCCGAGCAGGTTCATAATATAGGTAAGGACGACGTACAGCGCGGCGATGATCGCGCCATAGGTGATGTAGCGGGCAGAATGGTTTGTTCCAGACATAGTGATCACTCCTGTAGTTTTGTTTTAGGTGAGGAAGGTTTCGAACTCACCGTCGCGCCGCGATTCGTTCCGGACGGCCGGCCCGCGGGAACGGGATCGCGGTCGCGCAACGCCACAGAGTATACCATCCGACTGTGAAGAACACATTGCGTCCGCAGAAAGACGAACAATAGAAGCACGGCCGACCGAAAGGGAGCTGAACTATCGAACAGCGTGGCCGAGAGAGGATGAACTCGTCCGGATTTGCGATTTACAAACGATTAACAGCGAAAAGTGTTGACAAGGGGCGGGTGCAGGGGGTATAATAGCACTCGCCGCTTGAGGAACGGGGCCA
>CACZOT010000072.1 GCA_902782795.1 uncultured Eubacteriales bacterium
CCGGGGAACATCTCCTCCACGGAAAAGCCCGGAACGGCGCTCGGGAAGAAGGGCAAAAGCCCGCAGCGCAGGATCTCCCTGCGGCACAGGGCGGGTGTGAACGGCATAGCGCGCCTCCTTTACGCCTCGCGGATCTTCTGGCGCAGGTCTTCCACTCTCTTGCGCCCGTCGGCGGATTCCATGTCCTTGGCGACCTTGTTGCAGGCGTGCATGACGGTGGTGTGATCGCGCTTGCCGAAAGCCGCGCCGATGGAGGTGGTGGACAGGCCGATCATATCCCGGCAGAGGAACATGGCGATCTGCCGCGGCTCGGAGATCTCCCGGCTGCGGCGCGAGGAGACCATATCCTCCATGGTGACGCCGAAATGCTCGCAGACCACCTGCATGATCAGCTCCGGCGTTACCCGCCGGGGATCGCGGATGGAGATGAGGCTGGAAAGGGCCTCCTGCGCCAGGGCCAGGGTAACGGAGGTGTGCTCCAGCTCGGCCAGGGCGTTCACGCGGGTGAGCGCGCCTTCCAGCTCGCGGATATTGCTGTTTACGTGCTCGGCGATGAAGGCCACGACCTCGTCGTCGATCTGGTAGCGCTCTTCCTCCGCCTTGCGGTTGAGGATGGCCATGCGCGTCTCGTAATCCGGCTTCTGGATATCGGCCACCAGGCCCCATTCGAAGCGGGAGCGCAGCCTCTCCTCAAGGGTGGGGATCTCCTTCGGAGGCCGGTCCGAGGAGATGACGATCTGCTTTTTCATCTGGTAGAGCTGGTTGAAGGTGTGGAAGAACTCCTCCTGCGTGGAGGGCTTGCCGGCGATGAACTGGATATCGTCCACCATGAGCACGTCCACGCCGCGCAGGCGGTCGCGCAGCTCCTCGTTGGTCTTTTTGGAGATGGCGGAGATGACCTGGTTGGTGAACTCCTCGCTGGTGAGATAGAGCAGCTTCGTGTCCGGGTCGTCCTTGAGGATCTGGTGGCCGATGGCGTGCATGAGGTGGGTCTTACCCAGGCCCACGCCGCCGTAGAGGAACAGCGGGTTGTAGGCGTCCGCGGGCATCTCCGCCACGGCCATAGCCGCCGCGTGGGCGAAGCGGTTCGAGGAGCCGACCACAAAGGTATCGAAGGTATAGCGCGGGTTCAGGGCCGGGCGCATGCGCGCGCCGGAACGGGGCGCGTCGCTTTCGCGGGCGGCGCCGGGGTAAGTGATATCGCAGTCGAATTCCCGCCCGAAGGTCGCCTTCACGGCCTGGGTGAGCAGGGACATATAGCGCTTGCGGATGTTCGTGGTGGAGAAGAGATCCGTGCCCTCCAGAAGGACGGTATCGTCCTCCGCGGAGATGAGCTTGAGCGGTTCGATCCAGGCGCGGTAGCTGAATTCCTGGATCTCCGCGCGCATGAGCTCCTTGGCGCGGTCCCAGTGCGTTTGTGCTTCGGGGCTGATCATGTTCCATCCTCCCGGGGTGTTCTTCAGCGGCGTATTCAGGGCGGTGTCACAGGCCGCGCACAGGTTATCCACAGGATATCCACGTGCCCGCCCACCTGTTTTCCACAAAGTTATCCACAGGTAGGAAAAAGCGCGGAGACCGCGCTTTTCGCCTGTTGCCGACCGCTATAATCATAGCAGATTCGGGCATTTTCGGCAAGAGGTACGACTGCTTTCGGTTGCGTCGGAAACGGCTCTTTTTCCGAAAAAAGCCCAGGAAAGTTGTGGAAAACGTCCGGGTTCTGTGGATAATTTGCACCCACATCAAGTGGCTCGCGAGGCGTTCTCCCACGAGATATAGGGTCCGGCACGCATTGCGCTGCGTGTCGCTCCGCGGCGATTTTACGAAAAAACCATTTTCAGATCATTTTGGACGAATTATCACGGGTATGCCAGGAGGCTCCGCCTCCTGGACCTCCGCCCAAGGGCCATTGGCCCTTGGGCGGGGGAGTCTGAGGGGCGGAGCCCTTCAGCGACTTCCCCGGAGTCCCTCAGCGTGGTCCGAGCCCCTCAGCGTTTCCCCTGTGCCGATCGCAGTACGCCGGTGCCGTCGAAGGCGGGGATCTCCGCCACGCCGGAGGCCTCCATCTCCTGGAAAAAGCCGTTTTCGAAGCCGAGTTCCTCGGCGCAGGCGGTGGCCTCCTCGTATTCCTCGAGCGTGAGGGGCCGGTCCAGCGGCGGATAGAGGCGCGCGTCGCCGCAGGGCGTATACTGGGCCATGAGGCTCAGCCAGGCATCCGGCAGGGCGCGGCGGATCCAGACGAGCGCCTTGCGCGTCTCCCCCACCATGCCCGGCAGGACCAAGTGGCGCACGATGGTGCCGCGGCGCATCATGCCGTCCGGACCGATCTCGGCCGGGCCGGTCTGGCGGAGCATCTCCCGCAGCGCCTTGGAGGCGACGCGGAAATAATCCGGCGCGGCGGAGCAGCGAGCGCCCGCCTCCTCGGAGACGTATTTCATGTCCGGCAGGTAAATGTCGATCAGGCCGTCCATGGCGCGCAGGCTCTCGACCGTCTCGTAGCCGGAGCTGTTCCAAACCACGGGCACACGCGGCCGATAGAGGGCCAGGGCCTCCCGGATCGCGGGCGCGTAATGGCCGGGGTTGACGAGGTTGATGTTGTGCGCGCCCTGCTCCTCGAGCTCGCGGAAGATCTCCGCGAGGCGCGCCGTGGTGATCTCGATGCCCTGGCGCCCTCGGGACAGCTCGAAATTCTGACAAAACACGCATTTAAGTGCGCATCCTGAGAAAAAAATCGCGCCGGAGCCGCGCTCGCCGCTGATGACAGGCTCCTCGCCGAAGTGCAGCGCGGCGCGCGCCACGACGGGAGCGGTCGGCATGCCGCAGAAGCCGCCCTGGCGTTTTTCCGGGTCGAACGGGAATTTCCGGGAGGCGCGGCAGGCGCGCGGGCAGAGGGTACAGGGCATAGCTACCTCCTGAAAAACGTGTCGCACTGTGGGAAATCTGCCCCCGGTCCCCGTCTTACGGGACCTTGGCCCTTATCATTTCCACATCGGGTGGATCATCCCAAAGCGATCTGGCGAAAGGCCGGGGACAGGAGTCGCCCGGCCCTCCGCCAGAAACTCTTACTCGTCGCCGTCGCGCGGCGCGCGCGGCCCACGGATGGCGGGCGCTTCTTCCGCGGCCTTGGCGGGCTTAGGGGCGTCGGCTTCGCCGAGCTTATCGCCGCCGGCTGTCATGGTCTCGCGGTAGAGGCGCGCGTAGAGGCCGTCGAGGCGCAAAAGCTCCTCGTGCGTGCCGGATTCCACGATGCGCCCGTGCTCCATGGCGTAGATGCAATCGCAGGAGCGGATGGTCGAGAGGCGGTGCGCGATGAAGATGGAGGTGCGCCCCGCGCTGATCTCCTGGATGGAGCGCTGGATGAGCGCTTCGGTATTGCTGTCGATGTTGGCGGTGGCCTCGTCCAGCACGAGGATCGACGGCTTGTGGGCGATGGCGCGCGCGAAGGAGATGAGCTGCCGCTCGCCGGTGGAGAAAGTCGCGCCGCGCTCGGCGACGACGTGATGCATGCCACCGGGCAGGCCGTTTACGAAGCTTTCGGCGCAGGAGAGGCGCAGGGCTTCGGCGACGTCCTCATCGCTGATGGGCGCGTTGATGCGCACGTTGTCCGCGATGGTGCCCACGAACAGGAACACGTCCTGCAGCACCACGCCGATCTGGCTGCGCAGCGCGGAGAGCTTCCACTCGCGGATGTCCACGCCGTCGATGAGGATGCGGCCCTTCTGCGGCTCGTA
>CACZOT010000073.1 GCA_902782795.1 uncultured Eubacteriales bacterium
CACCACCCCGGGGCGAACGACGTGGAGGCCTATCAGGCCATGGAGAGGTACGTCCAGGCGGGAAAGATCCATTCGCTTGGCCTCTCCAACTGGTATGTGGAGGAGCTGACGGAATTCCTGCCGCAGGTGACGATCACGCCCGCGCTGGTGCAGAACGAGATCCATCCCTACTACCAGGAGCAGGACGTGGTGCCGTTTATCCAAGGCAAGGGCATCGTCGTACAGTGCTGGTATCCGCTGGGCGGCCGGGGCTATACGGCGGAGCTGCTCGGCGACGGGACTCTGACCGCCATCGCCGCCGCTCATGGCGTTTCCGCCGCGCAGGTGATCCTCCGCTGGCATCTGCAGCGGGGCGTCGTGGTCATCCCCGGGTCGGGCAACCCGGAGCATATCCGGGAAAACCTCGACCTGTTCGGCTTTGAACTGACCGAGGAGGAAATGGCGGCCATCGCGGCGCTGGACCGCGGAGAGAAGCACGATTGGTATTGAGCGGGGATAAACAAGGAGAATGTGCGCATGGAATATGTCAAGCTGAACAATGGAGTGAAAATGCCGCTTGTTGGTCTTGGCACCTGGGACCTGAACGGCGCTGCGTGCACGGAAACGGTGGCGGCCGCGCTGGGGTTGGGCTATCGCCTCGTGGACACCGCGCAGATGTACGGGAACGAGCGCGAGGTGGGAGAAGGCATCGCCGCGAGCGGAGTGCCCCGCGGGGAGTTGTTTGTTACGACCAAGCTCTACCGGCGCAGCAACAGCTTTGAAAAGGCAAGGCGCGCCGTCGACGAATCGCTGCGCGCTTTGAAGCTGGACTATGTGGATCTTCTCCTGCTGCACGAGCCGTACCGGCAGGGGCCTGAGATGTATCGGGCATTGGAAGAAGCGTACCGGGACGGCAAGGCGCGGGCGATCGGCATTTCCAACTATGACGAGCGCTGGTACGCCCAATTCCTGGGGCAGTGCGAGATCGTCCCCGCCGTGAATCAGCTGGAGGTCCACGTCTTTTTCCAGCGCCAGGCGTTTCAGAAGGAAATGGCGCGTCATGGTACAGCGGTTCAGGCCTGGGCGCCTTTGGCGCAGGGAATCGGCAACGTCGCGGGGCTGCCGCTCCTTTCAAGGATCGGCGCGCGGTACGGCAAGACCGCCGCGCAGGTGGCCTTGCGCTTCCTGGCGCAGCGCGGGATCTCCGTCATCCCCAAGTCCCGGCACGTCGAACGGCTGCGGGAAAACCTGGCTCTGTTTGATTTTGCGCTCTCGCAGGCGGACATGGACCAGATTCAGGCGCTGGATACAAACACCACGCTTTTCCCCTGGACCACGGAGTTTTGATACAGAGCAGTTTACGAAAGCCCGCCCTCATCGGCGGTCTTTGGCATCTGTTTTTGATTCGCGATCGAAAAGCAAACCAGGCACAGAATGACCTGAACCACTGTGGAACAGGGCGTGGCGAGCCCAATGTGGAACATGGATACGGGCGCTTCACGGCTCATCAGGAAGGCCACCGGTATGCGCACCAGGAACGCGCCGATGATGCCCTGGAGCATCACAAAGCGCGTCATGCCGATGCCGTTGAAGAATCCGATAAAGCAGAACAGGAAGCAGGTCAGCAGGCAGTCGATCGCGTAGGCCTTCAGATAATCGGCGCCTGCCCGGATGACCTCGGGGTCATTGGAGAAGATCCCGGCCATCAGATCGCCGCGCCAGAACGTGACGGCAAACATCACGACCGCAAGCGCCGCCGATACCCCGATGGCATAGCCCAGGGCTTTTCTGGCGCGCCGGTATTCTCCCGCGCCGATGTTCTGCGCCACAAACGCCGACATCGCCTGCATAAAGGCCGACGGAATCAGCATAATGAACCCGCAAACCCTTTCCGCCACGCCCACGCCCGCGGAGGGAATCAGCCCGAGGCTGTTGACGATGGCCAGGAGCACCAGGAAAGAGATGCCCACCAGGAGGTCCTGCAGCGCTATGGGAAGGCCTAGGGAGGTGACGCTCCGGACGATGGCGCCGTTGAGGCGGAGATCGCTCCTGTCCAGCTGAAAGGGAAGCTCCCGCCTGCGAAGGACCAGCAAAGAGACGACGACGCTGATTGCCTGGGCAAAGACGGTCGCGATCGCCGCTCCGGCGGTTCCCATATGAAACACCGCCACGAGCAGCAGATCCCCCGCGATATTGCACACGCAGGAGATCAGCACGGTCATGAGCGGCGTCCGGGAGTCCCCGATCCCCCTGAAAACACTGCCGATCAGGTTGTAGGCGATGATGAACAGTGATCCCAGGCCGCAGATGCGGATGTACGAGGCCGTCGCGTCAAACGCCTCCTCGGGCGCGTTCATGACCGCGCTCAGCGGCCTGCAGAGCAGCGGCACCAGCAGCGTAAGACCGATGGCGATCGCCCCAAAGAGGCAGACGCTGCTTCCCACGACCGCGCCGCCCTCGCGGCCCCGGCCTTCCCCGATGCGCTGCCCGAGCAGGATGGTGGTGCCCATTGCGAAGCTGGTGACAAGGTTGGTGATGGTCATCATCATCTGCGAGCCGGTTGAAACCGCCGAAACATCCAGCGACTGCGCAAACTGCCCGACGATCAGCAGGTCCACCGCGCCGTACATCGCCTGCAGCAGCATGGCCAGAAATACCGGCACC
>CACZOT010000074.1 GCA_902782795.1 uncultured Eubacteriales bacterium
GCACATGCCCGCGGACGCCGAGGGCGTGCGCATCGCCGAGCTGGACGAGATGCGCTATCGCCGGGAGCTTTGGACGCACCAGCCCATCACGGATTTCTGGCGCGTCGGGCCCGGCTACGCGCGCAAGCTGGCCGATCACGGGCTGTACACAATGGGGGATATCGCCCGCTGTTCGCTGGGCAAGAGCGGGGATTTCCACAACGAGGATCTGCTCTACCGCCTTTTCGGCGTGAACGCGGAGCTGCTCATCGACCACGCCTGGGGCTGGGAAAGCTGCACCATCGCCGAGATCAAGGCCTATAAGCCGGAGGTCAACAGCCTCGGCTCCGGCCAGGTGCTGCACGAACCGTACCCCTGGGAGAAGGCGCGCCTGATCGTCCAGGAGATGATCGATCAGCTCATGCTGGATCTGGTTGACAAGGGCCTGGTGACGGACCAGCTCGGCCTCTACATCGGCTACGACACCCAGAGCCTGGCCGATCCCGCTGTGCGCCAGGCGTATCACGGCGAGATCTGCGTCGATCATTACGGTCGCAGCGTGCCCAAATACGCCCAGGGCACGACGCGCCTCGAGCGCTGGACGTCTTCCTCGCGCCTGGCCATGGAGGCGATCCTCGCCCTGTACGACCGCGTCATCGACAAGCGCCTGCTGGTGCGGCGCGTCAACGTGGTGGCGGCGCGCGTCATGGACGAAAAGACCGTTCGCGCCTCCGCCCGCGGCGAGCAGATGGATCTCTTCACCGATTACGCCGCCCTCGCCGCCCGCCGCGCCCGCGAGGAGGAGGAGCTCGCGCGCGAGCACAGCGCGCAGAAGGCCCTGCTCGCCATCAAGCGGAAGTACGGAAAGAACGCCATCGTCAAAGGCATGAACCTGCAGGAAGGCGCCACGAGCATGGACCGCAACCGCCAGATCGGAGGGCACAAGGCATGAGCGGCGCTTACGACGACATCCTCCCGCGCGCGCACCCGGTCTCCCTGCGCCACATGCCCATGCCGGAACGCAACCGCGCCGCGCAGTTCGCGCCGTTCGCGGCGCTTTCCGGCTATGACGGCAAGATCCGCGAGGCGGCCCGCCTCACCACGGAGCAAAGCGAGCTGGGCGAAATGGAGATCATGCTCCTGGAGGCGAAGCTGCGCATCCTCCAGGAGCGCGCCGGCGAACGACCGCTGGTGCGCGTCACCTATTTCGAGCCGGACGCCCGCAAGAGCGGCGGCGCGTACGTGGCGCGGGAAGACCGCGTCAAGCAGGTGGACGAGGCGATGCGCGTTCTCGTCTTCACGGACCGCAGCACGATCAGCCTGGACGCCCTGGCTTCGCTCGAAGGGGACGTCTTCGGCGATATCGACGACCGCATGGACGCCGTCTGAACCGGGAAACGGGCCCGGAACTATACACGCTTCGGGAAAAGCGTCCTGCCCCGCGAAAGTGGCGAGAAAAAGGCTTCCGGATCCCATTGCAGGGAATCGGAAGCCTTTTTGGTATTATTGGGGGAGACCTTCAGCCCGCCCCAAAGCGGATGCGTCAGCCGCCATAGTAGAAGGTGTAGAGCATCTCGGCGAGATCCATGCGGGAGGCGAGGCCCTGCGGATCGAGCGTGCCGTCCTCGCGCGGGAGGAGCAGGCCATTGTCCACAGCCCAGCCGAGGATGCCTTCGAGGCCTTCGGTGGCCTGGTCGGCGTCCGGATAGCCCTCGATGGAGCCCTCTTCGACTTCGACCTGCGCGGCCGTGAAGAGGTTGGCAGTGTACAGGCACATCTCCTCGCGGGTGAACTGGGCGTCCTGCTCCGCATCGCCGGGCAGGATGCCAAAGGAAGCGAGCGTGGAGATGGCATTCTCATAGCCCTCGTCGCCGATGGCCATCAGGTAGAAGGACACCGCGAGATCGCCCAGCTGGGCGGGTTCGTCCACGCCGAACTCGGTCTCGGAGAGGGGCGCGATGAGCTCGTTCTCGACCACGAAGGCCACGGCGTCGGCGAACTCGGCGTCTTCGGGGACGTCGGTAAAGCCGGCGGAGGCGCTCTCGTCGCTGCCGAAGGGATCGAGCGTCACGTCGTACATCTCCTCGCCCATGGCCTCAAGGGCGGAAGCCGGGCCGGCGGTGGAGATGATGCCGTTTTCGAGGATCGCCGCGTACATATCCGCGTACTGGGCGACGGTCTCGGGCGTGAGGGTTTTGAGCTCGTGCATGGTGGCGAGCACGTCCTCCTGGTCCTGGCCGGAGATGGCGGTGAGCAGGGCGCTCAGCGCGCCGGAGAGCTCACCCGCGGACTCGGCGTAGTAGGAATAGGAGGAGAGGATATAGCCGTCCAGGGTCTCCTGGTCGATATCCTTGAGCGTAGCCACGAATTCCGGCAGGCCGCGGTAGACCTCGAAGGTCTCGGCGATGTTCGGGTCACGGTAGGAGATGATGTACACGCCGTAATCGGACGCGCCGTGCATGACGCCGTAGGCGCCGTACTGATCGCGCAGCTTGAGGAGGTAGCGGTCGGTCACGAGGCTGGTCAGGGCGTCGAGCGCGCCGTTGTAGCCGTCCTCAAGGCCGATGTCTTCGTAATCGGCATAGACGAGGTTGTACTTGACGGAGCCGTCGAGAACGATGGCCTCGGATTCGGCCGGGACGGGCAGTTCGCGCTCCATGAAGGGCGTGATCTCCTTCTCGTCCAGGCGGGCGAAGAAGCCGTCCGCGGCGGCCATGCAGTTCTCGGCGCTCTGCGCGCTGCCGCCGAAGGCGACGATGGCGTTCGTGCGGTTGTGGAGGACCTCCTGCACGGCGGCGAGGGAGGCGACGACGGAATCCGGATCGCTCTCGAGCAGGGCTTCGACTTCGCCGAGGAAGGCGTAGTAATCGAAGGAGTTCATCCAGTTGTAGCAGGCGTAGGTGGGATCGCTCCAGGCGAAGGCCTCGTAGAGCTGGTAGCGGTACATATCGTTGGTCAGAGTCTTCTTGAGCGCGGTGCGCAGAGCGGAGACGGAATCCTGGAGGCGCTGCGCGTCGTCGACCTTGGTGTCAAAGAGCAGCTCGTAGACGAGATCGAACGCCGCGGGCATATCCTCGTCCAGGGCAATGAAGCTCGCGCGCAGGTAGGGGGTGAAGCCTAGGTCGTTGTCCGCGTCAATGATGGAGGGACGGATCTCGCCATTATAGAGGTAGCGGTTGCTCAGCGCGGAGAGCTGGCCGCGGTCGTGCGCCGTGGTGTCCAGATCGCCGAGCATATCGGTGTAGAGCTTGAA
>CACZOT010000075.1 GCA_902782795.1 uncultured Eubacteriales bacterium
GGAATTCTTCTGGATCTCGATGAGATCCGGTACCGAAAGGGCCTCTTCGATCCGGGCGAAGCTCATGCGCGTGCGCTTGCCCTGCTTGACAGGATGTACCATATCGGCGATCACCCTCCACGCTAAAATAATCCCAAATTCAATGCTCCGGAGCCGCCGCCCGGTGGCGACGCAAAAAACGTAAAATTTTTGCGAATCCCCTATTGCATCCCGCGAGAAATGGGTGTACAATAGGGCCAGCGACGGGGAAGGGGGAGTATGCCCCGCTCCCAACGGAGACACAAGTGCAATTTAGTATTATAGAAGAAAAAGCACCAGGCGTCAATAGCCTGGTGTTAATTTTTTGCGGATTTATGCCTCGCAAAGGCCTTTTCGCGGCTTTCTTCCCGCTTTTTCGCATTCGCGTCACATTTCCGCGCTCTGCCCGTCGCCCGTCGGGAAACGCCCGGTCTGATTTTCATTTTGCATTTTCTCTTGCATTCACTTACCTATATTGCAAGTTTTCCGCCTCATCGTTCGTATCTGCCCGTCTGCGCTCCGCTCTCGGCGATGGTGGCCAGCAGGTCCGCCAGCAACGCGCCCCAGGAGCCGCCCGTGGAATCCAGCGCCGCGACGAACTCCCGCGTGCCGCACTCCGCGCCGCGGTTCTCCTCCAGATAGGCGCGCATGGCCGCGAGGAAGCGCTCCTCCCCCATCGCGTCCCAGAGCTCGTACAGGGCCGCCGCGCCGCGCAGGCGCACGACCAGGTCGTATTCCGCACGCGTGTTGAAGTACGTCGCGGCGCTCCCGGGCGTGACGCCTCCGGGAACGGTCAGTGCCAGGCTGGGCAGGACCCGTTCGCGCATCTCGCGCAGGAAGCGCTCCTCGCCGTAGCGGACGCGATAGGTCAGCAGGGCCGCGAAGGTCGCCGTCGCCTCGGAGAGCCAGGGCTCGTTGACGGGATCGTTGCCCGCCGCGCATCCGAAATACTGCCTCGCCGTGGACCGAACGATGGCGAACTCCATATCGGCGCGCGCGTCGTGCGCGAAGAGCTCCCGCTCCAGAAGGATCAACCCCGGCGCGCTCTTAGCCTCCAGGCAGTACTGCGACATGGCGATATCCAGTTCCGCCCAGGGATACTCCCCGAACCACTCCTCGAAGAGCGCCAGCGCCGCCCCGGCCGTCTCCAGCGCGAAGCGCGCCGCGGAGGCGTCGTTGGCGTACACGGCGATCTTTCCCTGCCGCCAGACGGTGTAGCGGCGGCTGAGCGCCACGGCCATGTCCCGCGCGCCGTCGATCCGCGCCGTCCAGGTCCGTCGGCCGTCCTCCTCTTCCCGGGAGACCGCCCCGCCGCTCGCCGCGAGGATCCACTCCTTCGGCGCGGTGAGCTCGAGGCGCCAATCCGCCTCCTGGTTCCAGGCGTATTCCCCCGCCGCGAGGGGGCTGTTCAGGCGATAGCCCCCGTCCCGCCAGACGCACGGGGCCGGAAAGGCGTTCGCGAGCCGCCAATCGAAGAGCCCGGCGCCCATATCGCCCGAGCACACCGGCAACAGCAGCAGATACCGCAGCGTAATCTCCGCGCTCTCCCCCGCCTCCAGGTCGACCGCCACGCGCAAGAATTCCTCCGCCTCGCCCTGCATGCCCCAATCGGCGCGCTCGCCGTCCACGAGCACCTCCAGGATCTCCAGGCCTCCCGGCGCGTACCCCTGCGGGAAGGCAGCGGCGAGATCGTCCGCGTCGAAGGGAAGCGTCTCCCGGCGGCGCAGGGCGTTGGCGTAGCAGGAAAAGAAAAGCTGCGACAGCTTTTCGCCCGTCCGGTTGACGCAGACGGCGATCTGTTCGCAGCTGAGGGCCTGCTCGTCCGCGAGCATCTCTGCCCGCACCGCGCAGGAATCGCGGCCCGGTGTTTCCTCCTCGCCGAGCGCGATCATGTACAACGCCGAGGCCAGCGCGCTGAAGACCAGCAGGCCTGCCAGCACCAGCGCCAGCACGCGCGCGGCGTTGCCCCTTTTCTTTGCCAAGACCTTCCCTCCCTTCGATCAGGCTCTGTCGCCCAAGATGGGATCCTTCAGGGCCGGCTGCCCTGAAACGTGGCGCGGGGGCGGAGCCCCTGCCAGGAGAGCGCGAGAGGGCGAAATCCATCGCCCAGCGATCCGGCAGGCCTTGGCCCGCGGTCGCGCGTGTCGGCGCTCCAAGAGCGTCGACCATCGCCCTCCCTCTCGCCGAGGCGGCGGCCCGCAGGCCGCGCGAGGCTATTCGACCGTCCCCCACGCGCTGATGGGCCACCAGCGGAAGCGCACGCGCCCGACGATCATATTTTCCCCCAGCGGCCCGACCGAGCCGGAACGGCTGTCGCGGGAATTGGAGCGGTTGTCGCCCATGACGAACACCGTTCCCTCCGGCACGGTCAGCGGCCCGTAATCGGCGGTGGAACGATGGACGATATACTCTTCCTTGAGCTTTTCGCCGTTGAGATACGTATCGCCGTCGCGCACCTCGATGGTGTCTCCGCCGAGGGCCACCACGCGCTTGACGTAATTGGCGTTTGAATTCGGGTAATGGCAGATGACCACGTCGCCGCGCTCGACGCCATGCATTTTCACATCCAGCACCGTCACGAAGAGCCGGTCGCCGTCCTGGAGCGTCTCGCGCATGCTCTCGCCGTCCACGCGGATCATGGTGAAGAGGAACGTGCGCACCAGCAGGGCGATCACCACCACCGCCGCCAGCGAGACGATCCAATCCCACGCGTCCTTCTTGCGCTCGGGCGTCCAGAAGGGCTTTTTCTCTTCTTCGCGCATCTGCAACAGCTTTTGCGTGCGGTTCTCTTCCTGTCCGTTCATCGTGCTGTCGACCTCGTTAATCCTGGTAGGGCGAGCCCATGTTCGCGAAGGGGAAGAGGATCAGGCGCACCTTGCCGGCCATTTCCCTCTTGGCGATGGCGCCCACGTCGGTGCTGCGGCTGTCCTTGGAGACGAAGCGGTTGTCTCCCATGACGAAATACTCGCCCTCCTGCACCGTGTACGGGCCGTAATCCGTGCGCGGCGGGTAGACGACGTAGCTCTCCTCCTGCGCTTCCCCGTTGAGATACGTCACGCCGCCGCGCACCTCGATGGTGTCGCCCGGCAGGCCGATCACGCGCTTGACGCGGTAGCCCTTGACGTTCGGGTAATTGCAGATGACGATATCTCCCCGGTCGAAGCTGTCAAAGAAGCGGTCGAAGCGGGTAGCGAAGAGGATATCGTTGTTCTGGAGCGTTTCCAGCATGCTCGTGCCGTCCACGCGGATGAGCGTGAACACGAACGTGCGCAGCACCAGCGCGATGGCCAGCGCGACCGCCAGCGTCTTCACCCAATCAAGGATCTCCGCGCCCATGCTCTTCTTTTGCTTCTCCTTCTGCTCCTGGTTTTTCTGGACTTCCGTCTGCATCTCGATCACCTGTTTTCTGTATTCTGTCTCGTCGTTTTCTTACAGGAACCCCGCCCGCGAGAGCGGCCAGATCACCGCCAGGGCGCACCCGGCGATTCCGCCTTCCTCCACGAGCGCGCACTCCCAGGCGCGGTCGTCCGGCATGAGGAGATAGACCCCCGCCGCCAGCGTCGCCTCGGGCGGATCCTCGGCCGCGGCGCCCGTGCGGTAGGGCTCGTGCAGCGGCATGCCATTGACGATGGCCGCTCCGCCTTCGACGCGCACCGTGTCCCCCGGCTCGCCGATCACGCGCCGCAGCACGCTCCCGTTGGAAGCGCCCGCCAGCACCACGCGCCCGCGCTCCGGCTTCGCGCCGCGCGCCACGAGCACGATATCGCCCGGCCGCAGCGTGCCCTGCATGCCCTCGGAACGCACGGCCACCAGCGTGAACGCGAACGAGCGGAGGGTGAGCCCCACCAGCAGCGCCGCGATGGCGCACACCAGCACCGCCGCGAGCCCGCGCGGCTTTTTCGCCTCAGGCGTTTTCCTGCGCTTCGCAGTCGTGGTCTTCTTCCTGTTCGCGGCTTTCATCGGCATCCTCCGTCTCGCGCTTGATGACCTTTTTCAGACGTTTCTCAAACGCCGGACGTTCCAGCATCACCACGCGCCCGCAGCCCAGGCAGCGAATCTTGATATCCGCGCCGACCCGCGTGACGGTCCAGTCGAAGCTGCCGCAGGGATGCGCCTTGCGCATCCGCACCGTGTCGCCCAGCCGGATGTCCATCCGCGCTTCCCCCTTTCGATGCTTCTTTATATTATAGCAAACTCGAGGGATTCTGTAAACCGGGGGACGCACCGGTAGGGCCGGGCTTCTCACGGAGGGCTCCCGTCAGGAAAATCAATCCCCATGCCCAAAATGCAGGGAATACATAATAAGGGGGCGTTTTTTCCATCCAGCCGCGTTTCTTCTGTCGGCAGCTGTCTGACAGAACCTCTCTGCTTCGCATATCATTCCCCCCATAATACGGGATTCGTAATGGCCAGCAGCCCTGCAGCGGGAATCCAGAGGACGAGCCCTCTGGCGTTCTCCACGGCGGAGCCCTCTTACATCCCCGTGCATATGCATGTATTCTTAACGTAAAGGCTGTATAATCATGAAAATACCAGTGCGAAAGGGTTGGAAGGAGGTAGGTCTGTTTGGCCAAGGTACGCTTTATTGCGGAACGGTGCAAGGGCTGCGGGCTGTGCGTGGCCGCGTGTCCGAAGCAGATCGTGGCGCTGTCGAAAAAGCTGAACGCGAAGGGATATCCCGTCGCGGAATGCGTGGACATCGCCAAGTGCATCGGCTGCGGGTTCTGCTACCGCATGTGTCCGGACTGCGCAGTGGAGGTGGACGACGAGAAATGAAACGCCAAATGATGAAGGGCAACGAGGCCATCGCCGAAGCCGCCGTGCAGGCGGGATGCCGTTATTTCTTCGGCTACCCCATCACGCCCCAGAACGAGATCCCCGAATACATGAGCGCACGCCTTCCTGAGGTGGGCGGGGCGTTCCTGCAGGCGGAGAGCGAAGTCTCCGCCATCAACATGGTCTTCGGCGCGGCGGCCGCTGGCGCGCGCGTGATGACCAGCTCCTCCAGCCCGGGCATCAGCCTCAAGCAGGAGGGCATCAGCTACATCGTCGGCGCGGAGCTGCCCTGCGTGATCGTGAACATGGTGCGCGGCGGCCCCGGCCTGGGCTCCATCCAGCCGGCCCAGTCCGACTACTATCAGGCCACGCGCGGCGGCGGCCATGGCGATTACCGCATGATCGTCTACGCCCCCGCTTCCATCCAGGAGGCCGTGGAGCTCACGCAGAAGGCCTTCGACAGCGCAGACCGCTACCGCAACCCCGTCATGATCCTCGGCGACGGCTGCATCGGCCAGATGATGGAGCCGGTCGCCATGCCGGAATACAAAAAGCCTGAAGACCTGGGTGAAAAGACCTGGGCCGCCACCGGCTACAGCGAAGGCTGCGGCCGCGAGCGCAACATCATCAATTCCCTGTATATCGAGCCGGACCGCTGCGAGAAGCACAACCTGGACCTGCAGGCCAAGTATGACGTCATGCAGGAAAAGGAGGTCCTCGTCAAGGAAGAGATGACTGAGGACGCCGATATCATCGTCGTCGCCTACGGCACCACCGCCCGTATCGCCCTCACCGCCGTGCGCAAGGCGCGCGAGAAGGGCATCAAGGCCGGGCTGATCCGCCCGGTCACGGTCTGGCCCTTCCCCACCGCGGCTGTCGCCAAGGCCGCGGAGCACTGCAAGGCGTTCCTCACCGTGGAGATGAGCCTGGGCCAGATGGTGGACGACGTCCGCCTGGCCGTGAACGGAAAGCGCCCCGTCTCCTTCTTCGGGAGGACCGGCGGCATGATCCCCGGCGTGGGCGAGATCCTGGGCGAGATCGAAAAGATCGAAAAGATCGGAAAGGAGCTGTGACGCATGGCAACGTATAAAAAGCCCGATTCCCTCATCCTGCCGCTGAGCTCCTACTGCCCCGGCTGCACCCA
>CACZOT010000076.1 GCA_902782795.1 uncultured Eubacteriales bacterium
GCGCGGCTCCCGATGCCCACCGGGCATCGGTTCACTCCCGCGCCCGTTCGAATCCGGTTTCCGCAAAAAAGCACACGGCCCGGATTTTTCCGAGCCGTGTGTGGCACCTCCATCCGGATTCGAACCGGAGTTTTCGCCGTGAGAGGGCGACGTCTTAGGCCACTTGACCATGGAGGCGTATGGCTGCCGAACTAGGATTCGAACCTAGAATGAACGAGTCAGAGTCGTTAGTGTTACCGTTACACCATTCGGCATTATTCCATTGCGTCAGCTTGGCTGACAGGAGATATTATACGCGCCTTCCTCCCCTTTGTCAACACTTTTTTTCCGAGACGGCGCAAAAAATCTCCCGAGCGGCGCGCGGGGCCGCAAAAAGACGCCTCCGGGCGTTTACGAACCGCGCCGGATGCGCTATACTGGTGGGGATCGCGAAAGGACGGGATGCGGCATGGCTGTGCGGGAGAAGATCGCGGCGTTCTGGAAAAAGGAGACGGTGCTGTGCGTCAGCCTGACGGCGGCGCTCCTGTCCTTTTTCGTCACGCCGCCCGGCCCGGGCACCGTCGCCTCCATCGACCCGAACGTCCTCATGCTCCTGTTCAGCCTCATGGCCGTGGTGGCGGGCCTGCGCGCGAGCGGGCTTCTCGCCCGGGCCGCCGAGCTGCTCGGACGGGGCGGGGCCACGTCGCGCTCCGCAGCGGCCGCGCTCACGGGCATTTGCTTTTTCGCGGCCATGCTCCTCACCAACGACGTCGCCCTCATCGCCTTCGTGCCTCTGGCCCTGGCGGCGCTTCCCGGCGGCCGGGAGAAGGCCGGCACGGTGATCCTGATGACCATCGCCGCGAACCTGGGCAGCATGGTCACGCCCATCGGCAACCCGCAGAATCTCTTTCTCTCCACGCATTTCGGCCTGGGCGTGGGCGAATTCCTCGGCGCGGTCTGGCCCACGGCGGCGCTGAGCGCCCTGCTGCTGGCCGCAGCCC
The DNA here is from genome assembly GCA_902782795.1 of uncultured Eubacteriales bacterium. GTDB lineage: Bacteria > Bacillota > Clostridia > Christensenellales > Aristaeellaceae > UBA1224. The sequence goes on from CACZOT010000076.1 coordinate 981, forward strand.
TTCTCGCCATTCCCGGGACGCCTCTCGCGGGCCCTTCCGGCGCGCGAGATTCCCGGCCCCTGGATTGGACGCGCCTCCTCCTGCACGGCGCGCTCCTCCTGGTCTGCCTGCTGGCGGTCCTCAAGGCCCTGCCGGTCTGGACCGCCTTCGTGGTGGTCGCGGCGGCGTGCCTCGCCATGGACCGCGCGGCTCTGCGCAGCGTGGACTGGGCGCTCCTGGCCACGTTCGTGTGCTTCTTCGTGCTGGCGGGGAACCTTTCCGGCAGCGCGGCCCTGCGCTCCTTCGTGGAGAACCGCATGACCGGCGCGGGCGGGCTGTATCTGGGCGCGGGCGTCTCGCAGGTCATCAGCAACGTCCCGGCGGCGGTGCTGCTCTCCGCCTTCGCGCCCGCCGGGCAGTGGCGGCCGCTCCTGCTGGGCGTGGATATCGGCGGCTTGGGCACGCCGGTGGCCTCGCTGGCGAGCTTGATCTCCCTGCGGCTCTATTCCCGCAGCCAGGGCGCGCAGCCGGGGCGGTATCTTCTGCGCTTCCTTTTCTGGAACTGCGTCTTTCTCATCGTCCTTCTGGCCGCAGCGCGCCTGCAGCTGGCCTTTTTCTGAAATGACAAAGGAGGGGTTCCCCATGTTCGACGGCAAGACCAAGGCTCTGACCTTTTCCTACGACGACGCCGTGACCCAGGACCAGCGCCTCATCGCCCTGTTCAACAAGTACGGCATGAAGGCGACCTTCAACCTCAACAGCGGCCTTCTGGGCACGCCGGGCTCCCTCGTGCGCGAGGACGTGACCGTGGCCCACGTCAAGCCTCGCCCCTGCGAGATCGCCCGCATCTACGAGGGCCACGAGATCGCCGGGCACACCCTCACCCACCCGAACCTGCCCTCCCTCTCGGACGAGGAGGTCGTCCGCCAGGTGGAGGAGGACCGCAAGGCGCTATCCGCCCTGGCGGGGTACGAGGTCGTGGGCATGGCCTATCCCGGCGGCGCGCGGCCACTCTACGACGAGCGCGTGAAGGAGCTCATCCGCCGCCATACCGGCGTGCGCTACGCCCGCACCACCACCTCCACGTATGATTTCCTCCCCCAGACCGATCTTCTGGAGTTCAAGCCCTCGGTCTACCACCACCGCGAGTGGGACGAAATGTTCCGCCTGGGCGAGGAGTTCCTGCGCCTCGAGACCGACGAGCCGCGCGTGTACTACGTCTGGGGCCACGCATACGAATTCGATATCGCCAACACCTGGGACCGCTTCGAGCAGTTCCTGCGCCTCATGGCCGGGCGCGACGACATCGCCTACCTCACCAACCGGCAGGCGCTCCTGGGCATGAAATAGGGCTCCGAAGCGCAATCTTTCCCGTTTTGTCACCAAAACGCCATCGGGCGCTTCGCTCTCTTTATACCCAGTCCATCTTCCCGTGCGATACTATGCGAAAGGGGCAGGAGGTGCGGAGGACATGTTCGGCTATGTGACTGTCAACTACTCCGCCCTGGGCGAAGAGGAAAAGGCCCGCTTCCGCGCCTGCTACTGCGGCCTGTGCCGCACCCTGGGCGAGCGCCACGGCCTGAGCGCGCGCGCCGTGCTCAGCAACGATATGACCTTCCTGGCCATGCTCCTCTCCTCGCTCTACGAACCCGGCGAGGAGACCGGCCGCCTGCGCTGCCCCGGCCGCCCCTGGCGCGTACGGGAATTCGCGCGCAGCGAGCCCTTCGATTACGCCGCGGACATGAACATCGCCTTTGCCTACTTCAAGGCCGCGGACGACGTTCACGACGACAAGAGCCCCGCCGCCATGGCCATGAAGCGCCTGCTCGCCGGGCGCATGGCGCGCGTGGAGAGGCTCTGGCCCGAAAAGATCGCCCGCGTGCGCGAGGCCATCGCAGCGCTGTCCGCCCTCGAGGAGGCCGGCGCGCGGGATATCGACGCCGCCGCCAACGCCATGGGCGCGCTCTTCGGCGAGGTCTACGCCTGGCGCGAGGATTTCTGGCGCGAGCCGCTTCAGGCCCTCGGCGCGGCGATCGGGCGGTTCATCTACCTGTGCGACGCCTATGAGGACCGCGAGGCCGACGAGAAAAAGGGCCTCGCCAACCCGCTTTCCGCCTACGCCTCCCGGCCCGATTACGAGGAGTTCGCCCAGCGCGTCCTCACCATGATGATCAGCGAAGGCGCGCAGGCCTTCGAGCTGCTTCCCCTGGAGCGGGACGCGGCCATCCTGCGCAACATCCTCTACAGCGGCGTGTGGTCCCGCTGGGCGCTTTTGCACGAGCGCCGCGGGAAACGCGCCCAAAGGAGAACGACGAAATGAACGAAGACCCCTATCGCGTCCTGGGCGTGGAACGCGGCGCGACCGCGGACGAGGTCAAGAGCGCCTACCGCCGCCTCGCCAAGGAATACCACCCGGACCGCAACGGCGGCTCCGCTGCCGCCGAGGCCAAGATGAAGGAGATCAACGACGCCTACGCCCGCGTGATGGACGATATCCGCCACCCCGGCTCCGCGTCCTCCTCGTCCTCCTACGCGGGCGGCGGCTCGTCCTCCTGGGGCGGGCAATCCTCCTGGAGCCGCCAGGGCTGGGGCGGTCAGAGTTGGGATACGGGCTGGGGCGGCGCGAGCTGGGGCGGCTCCGCGCAGGGCAGCCCGCAGTTCACGGCCGTGCGCAATTACCTCGCCTACGGCCGCTACTCCGAGGCCATGAACGCCCTCAATTCCATCCCCACCCGCACCGCGGAGTGGTACTACTGCGCCGCGCAGGCCATGGTCGGCATGGGCAACCGCGTCGCCGCGCTCGATTACGCCCAGCAGGCCGCGCAGATGGACCCCACCAACGCCGCGTATAACGATCTGGTGACCAGGCTCGAGTACGCCTCCGGCTCGTACCAGCAGACCGGCGCCGGGTTCGGCGGCATGCCCTGCGCCGTCAACAATCTCTGCTCGACCTATCTGCTCCTCAACGCCCTGTGCTGCTGCTGTGGCGGCGGCGGATGCTACTGCTGCTGACGCCGGGCGGTACGTGCGCTGCCTTGTTTGAGGTTCCGCCAGGGGCTCCGCCCCTGGACCTGCAGAGGGAGGGCCTGAAAGGCCCGACTGGCGGTAGCCGGTTCTGATTGTAGGAGCGCCCGACCGAAAGGGAGGGCAGAGGGCGAGCAAACCGA
>CACZOT010000077.1 GCA_902782795.1 uncultured Eubacteriales bacterium
CCTCCACGATGACGCCGTTGGAATGATGCTGGGACACGGCGCTCGTCTTGCGCTCCGCCGGGGCGGCGGGCGCGGGGGCAGGCTTGGGCGCGGGAACCGGCTCGGCCTGCTTGTTGGCCTTGCGGTATTCCTCGATCAGCCGGTTGATGACCTGACTGCCGCTCAGGCCGCCGAAGCCCACCGTGACGTACAGATCCTCCAGAGAGGAAAGCGTGTAGCGGCGGCAGACGGCCTCGAGGATCTCGCTGCTCGTCAACTGCGGGAGCTGCCAGCCGAGGCGCTTGGCCTCCCGCTCCAGCATCTCCTTGCCCTTGGCGAGGTTGTCGTCCTTGTATTCCTTCTTGAAGTAGGCGCGGATCTTCGTGCGCGCCTCGCTGGTGTGCACCATCTGCAGCCAGTCGCGCGAAGGGCCCTTGGAGGAGGACGACGTGAGGATCTCCACGAAATCTCCGGTCTGCAGCTCCGTGCCCAGGGGCACGATGCGCCCGTTGATCTTCGCGCCGACGCACTTGGAGCCGATGGCCGTGTGGATGCGGAAGGCGAAATCCAGGGGCGTGGCGCCGCGCGGCAGGCTGACGACGTCGCCCTTGGGCGTGAAGACGAAAACCTCATCGGCGAAGAGGTCGACCTTGAGCGCGTCCATGAACTCGTCCGGGTCGCGCATCTCGTTTTGCCAATCCAGGATCTGCCTGAGCCAGTAGAGCTTGGCGTCCAGCTCGTCCTTTTCCTTGTGCTCCTTGTAATTCCAGTGCGCCGCGATACCGAACTCGGCGGTGCGGTGCATTTCGTGGGTGCGGATCTGCACCTCGAAGGTGAGGCCCTTGTCGCCCACGAGCGTCGTGTGGAGCGACTGGTACATGTTCGGCTTGGGCACGGAGATGTAATCCTTGAAGCGGCCGGGCACCTGCTTCCACATGGTGTGCACGACGCCGAGGGCCGCGTAGCAATCCTGGATGGTATCGACGATGATGCGCACGGCGATGAGATCGTAGATCTCGTCGAAGGCCTTGTTCTGCTGGTACATCTTGCGGTAGATGGAATAGAAATGCTTGGGCCGGCCGTCGATATCGGCCTTGATGCCCTGCTCGTCCAGCTTGACGCGGATCTGGTCGATCACGTTCTGGATGGATTTTTCCCGCTCCTCGCGCTTCATGCCGACCAGCTCGACCAGCTCGTAGTAGCGCGTGGGGTCGATATAGCGCAGGGACAGGTCCTCGAGCTCCCACTTGATGGAGGAGATACCCAGCCTGTGCGCGAGGGGCGCGTACACGTCCAGCGTCTCGCGGGCGATGGACTCCTGCCGGGCGGGGTTCTGGAACTTGAGGGTGCGCATGTTGTGCAGGCGGTCGGCCAGCTTGATCAGCACCACGCGGATATCCTTGGCCATGGCCAGGAACATCTTGCGCAGGCTTTCGGCCTGGCGTTCCTCGCGGGAGGTGAAATCCAGCTTGCTCAGCTTGGTGACGCCGTCCACCAGCTGCGCGACTTCCGCTCCGAACTCGCTCTCGATCTCCTTGAGCGTGATGGCCTCGTTGTCCTCCACGCAATCGTGCAGAAGGCCCGCGGCGATGGTGGTGTCGTCCAGCTGCAAGCTCGCGAGGATCTCCGCCACGCGGTACGGGTGCGTGAAGTAGGGCTTGCCGCTCTTGCGCGTCTGGCCCTCGTGGGCTTTGGCCGCGAAGGCGTAGGCCTTGGAGACCAGCGCGGTGTCGGAATCCGGGTGGTATTTGACAAGGGTGGCCAGCAGCGCCGCGAGCTGTGGATCCTGATCCTGCTCCTCCGGCGAGATACGGTCATAGGGTTCCGTCACGTCTGCCACCCCTTTTCTTTCATCGGTGCGTTTGTGTTTGGGTTCAGGCCCGGCCGCGCAGGCGCTGGATGGTTTGAAAGAGCCGGTTCTCGCGCGGATCGGCCTTGCGCACGGGGCCGATCTCGATCGCGGCGGGACGCTCCCGCACGGTCAGGAGGCGCATGTCCTCCAGGACCATGAGCCCAGCCCAGACGGCGTGGGGCGCGAGGCAGGCCTCGCGGGCCGTTTCGCGGACCAGATCGCTCCTGTCGCGCGCGCGCAGCGGCCTCGACGACAGGCGGCGCGCCGCGGAGAAGACCTCCCGCAGCTCGTCCAGATCCGGCAGTTCGTCCAGCCAGTTCGCCATGCGCGCGAACCCGGCCAGCCGATAGACCGCGATCTCCCGCCCAGCCGTCCGGGGCAAAATGCCCTCGCGCGGCAGATCCAGCGCCACGATTGTGCGCACGCCCGCAGGGATCTCCCCCTCCGGCCGCACAGCCACGGCGGAAAAACAGCGGTCGTCTTCGGTCCAGCGGCCGAAGACCACGTCCGGCTCCCAGGGAAGGCCGGCCTCCCGCAGGGCGTCCAGGGCCTTGCGGGCCGCTTTCCCGCTCGCCGCCGTGAAGACCGTGCCCTGCAGTCGGGCCATGGCCGCGGCCTCCTCGATGCCGATCGCTGGCGGCTCCTCCGATATTTGTTCAGTATACACAAGCTCTGTTAAGAACGATGGCGAGACCGCCTCCGTCTCCCCGGAAAGGAGAGAGAGGCCGCTCTCCGGCAGGACGGCACGGCACAGCAGCTGGGCGCTGACGCGCTCCTGGTAGACGTTCTTTTTGAGCTCTCCCAGGCACAGAAGGTCTCCGCCGAGCTCCTCCGCCTGGGCCCCGTGGCCGAACCAGACGGCGTCCACATGGCGGTCTTCGCCGTCGGAGAGCCACATCTTTAAGTGGCTCCCGTCCGCGCCGATGCGCCGCGCGCCCGCGGCCCGGCAGCGGGCCAGCAGGAGCGGCGCGGGGTTGCCCACGCCGAAGGGCCGCAGCCGCTCGATGGCCTCGCAGGCGGCCACGTCCATCTCGCCGAGCGAGACCTCCGTGTCGTACTCGTATTCCGGCACGAACACCTCCGGGGCGATGTTTTGGCGCAGATATTCGTCGAGATCCGCGCAGAAGGGATCGAACTCCTCCGCGCGCATGGTGATGCCCGCCGCGGCCGCGTGCCCGCCCCAGCGCAGGAAATGCCCCTCGCAGGCGCGCAGGGCCAGAAAGATATCCACCCCGGGGATGGAGCGGCAGGAGCCCTTGAGCTCTCCGTCCTGCTCGGAAAAGAGCAGCACCGGGAAGTGGAACTCCTCCACCAGGCGCGAGGCGGCGATGCCGATCACGCCCGCGTTCCAGCCCGTCCCGCGCAGAACGATGGCCCGCCTGGCGGTGAAATCCCACCCGCTCAGCATCTCGCGCGCCTGAGTGACGACGTCTTTTTCCAAGGCGCGGCGCGAGGCGTTCTCCAGGTTCAGCTCCGAGGCGAGCGGCACGGCCTCGGCCCTGTCCCGCGCCTTGAGGAGGCGCAGGGCCCGTTCGGCGCTGCCCAGGCGTCCGGCGGCGTTGAGGCGCGGGCCGATCTGGTAGCCGAGGGTGTCCTCCGTGACGGCTCGTCCCTCCGCGCCCGCCTCCTGGAGCAGAGCCAGGATCCCCGGGCGCGCGCCCTCGTTCATGCGCCGCAGACCGCGCGCCACGATAGTGCGGTTCTCGCCCGTGAGCGGAACGATATCCGCGACGGTGGCCAGCGCCGCCAGGTCGATGTATTCCTCCTCGAAGCGCCCATCCAGCGCGCAGACCAGCTTGTAGGCCACGCCCGCGCCGCACAAGTACGGGCTGGGATACTCCCCCATCTGGCTGGAGACGATCAGGCATTCCGGCAGGCGCGCGGCGTCGGCGCGGTGGTGATCGGTGATGATGACCTCCATGCCCAGTTCTCGCGCCAGGGCGGCGTTCTCCCGGTCCGAGATGCCGCAATCCACCGTGACGAGCAGCTCCGCGCCATCCCCGGCGACCTGACGGACGCCCTCGGCGTTGAGGCCGTACCCCTCCTCCGCGCGCAGGGGGATATGCACGAAGACGCGCGCGCCCAGCTCCTCCAGCGCGGAGGAAAGGATGGCGCTCGCGCAGACGCCATCCACGTCGTAATCGCCCCAGACGCAGATGGTTCTGCGCCGCTCGATCGCCTCGCGCAGACGGCGCGCGGCCTCGCTCACGCCGGGGAAACTCTCCGGGGCGTGCAGGGGCACGTCCTCCGGGTGCAGGAAGAGCTCCGCCTCCCCTTCGGAGGCGACGCCCCGGCGGCGCAGCAAACGCCACACTGCTTCCGGCAGGTTCTCCGGCCGGGGCCATTCGGCGGCCGCCTCGCCCCTTTCGCGCAGTCGATACATGCCCTTGATCCTTTCGTCTGAATGGAAAATCAGGAACCGGGCGAGCCCAATTCCTGATTTTCCGTTTCGATATTCGCTTTACTTGTCGCTCTTGACGGGAGTGAACTGGGCCCAGAGGCTCGGCGCGAGGCTGCGGCTGAAGCAGGCGGCGAGGATGGAGCCCAGCACCGCGGAGCACATCAGCTTGGCGACGGAAGCGCCGCCCACGGCCAGCACGGCCACGCAGACGATGACCACCAGCGCGGGCACGGCGAGATCCGCCTTGCCGGGCTGGTATTCCGGCTGCTCCTTGAGGCGCGCGTAGAGGACGATGGTGTACAGGTAGGTCAGCGCGGCGACGCCTGCCAGGATGCCCAGCAGGGCGCTGGACACGGGGATCAGCGCGGAAACAAGCAGGCACACGGAGCCGGTCGCCAGAGTGGCGGCGCAGGCGGTGAGGACGGCCGCGCAGCCCTTCTTCCAGCCAAAGCGCGCCCAGCCGTACACGAAGCCGAGCACCGCGAAGCCCACCAGGGCCCACACGAAGCCGCGCACATTGCTCGTGCCCGCGGCGGCGAAGGATTCCGCGTAGACGAGCTCGGCGTCCGGATTGGTCGCCTTGACGCTGGCGAGGAGCTTCTCCGCGGCGGCGGAGAGCTGCTCGGCCTTCATGGCGGAAGCCTGCACCTCGATGGCGGTGCGGTTGCTCTCCAGGAGAACAGGGTTCTTAAGGCCGGATTGGTTCATGGCCTCTTCCACGGCGGCGCGGTCGTAAGAGCCGTGCGCGTTGATGCGCACCTGCGCCCCGCCGTTCACGTCCTTGCCCTGCACGCCGCCCGCGCACCAGACGATGACGGCCGCGACGACGAGGATCAGCGTGAGAATCAGAGGAAGGCTGCTGTTTTTCTTCATGATCGTTTCCTCCTTACTTGCTCGCCGGGAGCTGCTTGTCGGCCGCGCACATCACCAGCGGCCTGGTGACGAGCATCGTCAGAAGGCACGCGAGCGCGGAGCCGACGGCGAGAGCCGCGGTGAAGCCCTTCACCGGCGCGGAGCCGAGGTACTGCATGAGCAGCGCCAGAAGGAGCGTCACGCCCGCGAACTCCAGCGTGCGCAGGATGTTCACGCCGAAGGCGGCGGAGACGGCGCTGCGAGGCGCGGAGCCGTTGGCGATGTTCCTCTTCACGCGGCCGATGAGGTCCAGATCGCAGAAGAGCTTCACGGCCACCACGGCAATGAGGCCGAAGACGGTGGCGAAGGTCATGGTCACATAGGGCACCAGGCCGAAGAAGAACACGGTGCAGACCACGGTGAGCAGGAGCGAGATGGCCGCGGCCAGACCCATGCCCTTGTGCACGATCACGAGCGCGACGAGGACGGCCAGGAGCGCAACGCCAAGAACCAGCATCACGCGCTGGAACTGCGCAGCGGAGACGGGCGCGGGCACGGTGCCGCTGGCGGTCTCTTCCAGGTCCAGGCCGAGGTGGCCGGCGTTCAGGGCGTAGGCGACGGCGTAGGCGGCGCTGGCGTCCGAGAAGGACAGCGCGGCGGAGCCCTGCGTCATGGCCGAGTTGATGGAGACGTTCACCATCAGCTGGCCGTCCTGGTAAATGCCAATGGAGGAGCCGATGGCCGCGCGGGTCGCGACCTCGAAGAGTTTCGCGCCCTCTTCATCGAACTGGAAGGCGGCGGTGTAGGTGCTGGTGTTGCTGTCGTAGCCCCAGGCGGCGCCCGTGACATGCTCGCCGGTGAGCACGGTCACGCCGTCGGCGTTGCGGAAGGTGATGTCGCCCGGGATGGAGATGGTCTCACGCACGGTGGCGATTGCGGTTTCGTCCGTCGTGGGGATCTCCACGCGGATCATGTTCTCGCCCAGGCGGGTGACCTTCACGCCGCCGACCTGCTGGCGCTCGGCGCGGCCCAAGAGCTTCTGATACGCGTCCTCGGCGAGGGCGGCGAAATCGGCCTCGACGGGCGCTTCGGTCTCTTCGGCAGGTTCTTCGGCGGGCGCTCCCGCCTCGTCCGACGTTTCTTCAGCGGCGTTTTCCGCCTCGTCCGCGGTCTCTTCGGCGGCGGGCACCTTGAGCGTGTAGACGATATAGCTGGCGTCCGCGAAATCGCCGCCCTTGGTGGCGCCGTCGAGCGCCGGGATGACGATGTTCTTGCCCAGCTGCACGCCAGTGACGCACAGGACCGTGAGCAGCACGGTCAGGACGAGCGCGATCGCCAGGGTAACCAGATTCTTTGTCTTCATTCCCCAGTCCTCCCTGATGTTGACGGCCGAAGCCGCCTGGCACAAATGCGCCAATATACCTATATATTATACACCCGTGGGAGGAGAAGTCAAGGTCTCAGGCGCCTTTGCCCGCCATTTTCAGGAAGATGACCTGCCGGGGTTGTGGCGCGGGCGCATCCATGTTATAATAACCTAGATATGCGCTTTCGGGAGATGTCATATGAATCCTGCTTCCAATGAAAAGATGCCCGGCGTGTTCCAGAACCGCAACTTCGTCCTGGTCTTTCTCGGCGCGCTGGTCTCGAACATCGGCGCGATGCTCTACAGCTTCGCGGTCAGCTACTATATCCTGGAGATCACGGGCAACAACGCCTTCCTGCAGGGCCTGTACCTGGGCCTGATCGGCATCTTGTTCATCGTCGTCTCGCCCTTTGGCGGCGCGATCAGCGACCGGCTGGACAAGGCGAAGATCATGTACGGGTGCGATTACGCCAAAGGCGCGGTGATCCTCGCGGCCACGCTCATCCTGCTGGCCAACCGCGGGAACGATTCCCTGGCGCTTGTCGTGCTGTTCGTCGCTGGCGCGGCGGGCAACATCATCGGCGCGGTGTTCAGTCCCGCGAGTTCCTCCATCCTGCCGCGCATCGTGCGGGCGGATCAGCTCCAGCAGGCCAACTCTTACTTCTCCATGCTCCAATCCGTGCAGACCATCGCCGGGATCCTCCTGGCGGGCGTGCTCTACGCCGCCCTGCCCGTGACGACCATCTTCTTCATCGTGGGCGGCTGCTACGTCGCCTCCGCCATTTCCGAAATGTTCATCCGCTACGACCATACGCCCCACGGCGGCCCCATCACCGTGCGCTCCACCCTCGAGGATATCGGCGAGGGCGTGAAGTACCTCTGGGGCCAGAAGGCCCTGCTGGCCCTGGGCGTGGCCATCCTCTTCATCAATTTTTTCACCTCGCCCCTGATCAGCAATTTCCTGCCCTACTTCATCGTCACGGACGTGGCCCCGCGGGAGTACATGTTCCGCGAGCTGGTCAGCCCGGAGATGTGGCAGTCCATCTTCACGGTGTTCTTCGGCGTGGGCGGGCTGCTGGGCGGCATGGTCATCAGCCGCATGAAGCAGCGCGAGCGGTGCTACCCCATGGTGCGCGGCGGCCTGTTGGCGGATCTCGTTCTCCTGCTGGGCCTCTTGGCGGGGTACATTGCCTTCGTGGTCCTGGGCGGCGGCATCAACCCCTTCCTGATCATCCTCTGCGCGCTGCATTTCCTCATCGGTGTGACAATGATCTTCATCAACATCCCGGTGAATACCTCCGTGCAACTGCTCACAGACAAGCGCATGCTGGGCAAGGTGAACAGCGTCATCACCGTGTTCAGCCAGGGCCTCATTCCCCTGGCCTCGATGCTGGCGGGCGCGGTGCTGGATACCCTGGGCTCCACGTGGCTGCTGGGCATCTCGGTGGCGGGGTTTTTGACGATCACCCTGCTCTTCTCCCTGAACAAGGACGCGCGGGCCGTCTGAGGCCGCGGCGCGAAAACGAAGCGGAGCGGCGCCTTGCGCGCCGCTCCGCTTCGTTTTCCGGTTTGTTACTTGACCAGTTCCGCGTCGCCCATCACGATGTAGGGGCCGTTGAGGATCGCCGCGTCCTGGAAGGCGATCTTGAGGAACTTCACACCGGATACATCCACGCTGAACTCCAGGGGCTCGTCCTTGAGGCCGAGGGAGGGCATGGTGTAGATCAGCTCGTCGTCGCCGTAGATGAGCACCTTGGCGCGGAGGATGTCGATGGCGTCGATGTTGGGCAGGGAGTTCTTGGGGATGTAGAACACGCCGCGCAGCGTGGTGTACGCGCCGCCGAGCAGGTACTCGATCTCGCTGTCGCCGAAGCCCAGCGTGCACTCCGGGAAGATGGTGGCGGTGTGGGAGCCGTTGTAGGAATCCACGTACTGCTTGATGCTGAAGTAGGTGGAGACGTAGCTCACGGAGAAAGCATCCAGCGAATCCAGCGGCGTGCCGGGCTTGTCGGCGTCCGCGGAGGCGAAGCCCAGATCCCGCTCCAGGGCGGCGACGCGGTCCGCGCTGGTGGCGTCCGCGGAAGCGTTGATGCCGAGGGCCTTCTCTGCGGCGGAGATGCGGTCGGCCAGGGAACCCTCGCCGGAGATCCCGAGCTCGGCCTCGACCGCGTCCAGCCGCTCGGTCAGAGAGGCGGCGCAGGCGGGAGCGACGTTCGTAAGCATGAGAAGAGCAGCCATCAGGATCGCAAATACCGCGTTCATCTTTTTCATTGTCGAAACCTCCTTCGGTCGTTCGGGGCGGGGCCCTTTCCTTGGCCCCCTGACAGTTTGTATTGTAGCCCCGAGACCGCTAAAGAGCAATCCTGTCCCGCACGCTGTTTGCCTACTTTTTGTTTTTGATGCGTTCATTTTGCTAATTTCCAATGCAAGCGTTATCAGCCTTCCCGACGGCTTGGCGACGTGCCGGCGCGCGAGTTTTCCGTTTCCTAACAAAAACGCCGCGAGTGTTCACGGGAACGCAACCTCCCATCCCCCCTGGCGACGAACTGGTCTGCTACAATATTCCTATAAGCACCGGAAAGGAGGGACCGCTCCATGCGTCTGACCGCCGAGGATACCGCCGTCGCCGCCGCCTGCTCCCTGCTGAACGGGCTCTCCGCGGATGAACTGCGCGAGGCCCTCGTCTTTTTCGGCGCGCAGGCCGAGGAATACCGCAAGGGTGAATTCCTCCTGCGCGCGGGAGACCCGGTGCGGCGCTTCGGGCTGCTGGTCTCCGGCGCGGTGCAGGTCTGTTCGGACGATATCTCCGGCTACCGAATGATCATGGCCAGCGTCACGCCTGGGGTGCTGTTCGGCGAGGCGCTGTGTTTTCTGCGGGTCGAGCAGGCGCCCATCTACATCCTCGCGACCTGCCCTTCGCGCGTGATCTGGATGCGCACGGATCCCCTGCTTGCTCCCGCGCGCGACGAGGCCGCCTCGCGCCTGCAGAGCAAGTACATCGCCATGCTCTCGCGCAAGCTCCTGGATATGAACGACCGCATCCAGGTGCTCTCGCGCCAGCTTCTGCGCGACAAGCTCACCACCTACTTCTCCCAATGCGCTCTGCGCGCGCGCAGCCGCGATTTTACCATTCCCTTCGACCGGGAAAGCCTGGCCGCCTATCTGGGCGTGAATCGCTCGGCGCTCTCGCGGGAGCTCTCGCGCATGCAGCGGGAAGGGCTCATCCGCTACGAAAAGAACCGCTTCACTCTCCTGGAGTGAAGCGGTTCTTTTCATGCGCCCCGGCGGCGCAGGGTGCGCAGCTCGGCCTTGTGCACGTCGGTCACGCGGAAGGATTCCACCGCCTTCTGGATGGCTTTATTGTGCGTCCAGGGGTCCAGCTTCCCATCTCGCAGCACAGCTATGGCGGATTCATACTGCTTGGCGCAGGCGGTGGCCATGTACCAGGCGACCATCATGCGCAGGTAGTATTCCTCGCTGCGGATGGCCGCCACGCGCTCCATCTGCTCCGGGCGAAAGCGCTCGTCCAGGAAAAATCGCATCAGCCAGCCGATACCGAAGCGCGCCGTGTACAGCCGCCCGGAATCGATCCATTCCCAGACGCGGGGCCCCAGCGCCTCCGGCTCCCGGCGCAGGGCTTTGGGGCAGAGCGAATCGCACGTGGCCCAGTTGTCCACATGGGGCAGGAACGCCTCCAGGCGCGCGAGTGCCTCTCCCCTGTCGCGGATGTGATCGAGCAGGAAGGCGTGCAGGTGGTTTTCCTCCAGGTACTCGTGCGGTAGCGCCTCCAGGAAGGCCTCCGCTTCCTCGTCGCCCGCGATCTCCCGGGCCAGGGCGCGCAGGGCGGGCACGCGCACGCCGAGCACCCTCTCCAGGGCGATATTCGGCACGAGCCGCCTGTCGAACGCGGCGTACTGTTCGTCCCGCAGGGCGAAGATCCGCTCGCGAATGGTCGTATCCATATGTTTCCTCCTTGCGAAAAACGGGGCGCTCCGCGTGCGGAGCGCCCCGTTGCGATGCCTGGATTACTTGATGAGCGTGATGCTCTGGAACAGGTGCACCAGGGTGTTGGCGACGGTGGACATGGTCTTGATGAAGATGTCCAGAGCGACGCCGACGACGTCCTTGCGGGTGTCGCCGACGGTATCGCCGGTGACGGCCGCCTTATGCGCGGCAGTGCCCTTGCCGTGGCCCTTGATGGCGCCGGATTCCACGTACTTCTTGGCGTTGTCGAACGCGCCGCCGGAGTTGCCCATGAAGATGGCGCGCGGGATAGCGCAGATGGTCGCGCCGATCAGCAGGCCGCCGACGAACTCTACGCCGAACAGGATGCCGCCCACGATCGGGACGAGCAGGGCGATGAGGGAAGGCACCAGCATGCGGCGCAGAGCCTCGCGGGCAGCCATGGCGATCATCTTGTTGTAGTCGGGAGCCTTCTTGCCTTCCAGCACGCCGGGGACGGAGAGCTGGCGGTCGCCTTCGTCGGCCATGAGGCGGGCGGCCTCGATGGTGTTGTCGGTCAGCATGGCGGAGAAGTACTCGACCAGAGCGCCGCCGATGATGCCGCCGGCGACGACGACGAAGGAGGCGATGTTCAGGATGGGCTCGGCGCCGACGGCGGTGTAATTGCCGACGTAGGCGACGATCAGGGAGACGGTCGCGAAGGCCGCGGAGCCGATGGCGAAGC
>CACZOT010000078.1 GCA_902782795.1 uncultured Eubacteriales bacterium
CGGCGCGTCGAGGCGGGTGGCCCGAAGGGCCGTCCGCCGAGGTGCGCCGCCCCGGCCCCCTGCCGGCCCGCCCCCTCGCGGGGCGGGCCGGCAGGGGGCATACGAATCCGCCCGTTCAGCGCAGAGCGGAAACAGCGTCGGACACCCGCGCGATCTCCGCCAGGGAAAGCGCTTCGCCGCGAACGGCGGGGGCGAGTCCGATCCCTTCGAGGAGCTCCGCCGCCCCGCTCTTGGGGATGCCGAACGCCCCGGCGAGGTTATTGGCGTAGGTCTTGCGTCGCATGGCGAAGGCCGCGTCCACGCATGCGAGAAAGGCCTTCTCGTCCCGCGGCTGCGCGGGACGCTCCCCCGGCGCGAGATACCGGCAGCGGATGAGCGCGCTCTCCACGTGCGCGTTGGGGGTGAATGCGTGCGGCGGCAGGATGGCGACCGTCTCGATCGCGCAGAAATACTGCATGCGCGCTGCCAAGGCGCACCAATTCTTCTCGCCGGGCCGGGCCTGCATGCGCTCGGCGGCCTCCCTCTGCACCATGGCGGTGACGCTCTCGGGCGGACGCGCTCCGGAGACGAGCCGGGGCAGCAGCTCCGCGGCGATGGCGTAGGGGAGGTTCGAAACGACGCGGTAGGCCGCGCCTTCGCCGAATTCCCCGTCCACGAGGGCGGGGATCTCCCGCTTGGTGATATCCCCGAACACGACCTTCGCCCCGGGGAAGGGCGCCAGCATCTTGTCGAGGATCGGCGCGAGGGCGGTGTCGATCTCCACGGCCAGGACGCGGGCTCCGGCGCGGGCCAGAGCGGCGGTCAGCGTGCCGGAGCCCGGGCCGACCTCCAGCACATTCACGCCCTCCCCCGTTCCGGCGAGGGCGGCGATGCGCCGGTTCCAATCGTCGTCCAGGAGAAAATTCTGCCCCAGGCTTCTCGAGAAGTGGAACCCCGCCTCCTGGAGATAGACCCGGGCGCGGGCGGCGTCGCCGAGCAGATCCTGCATGGGTCCGTCCTCCTTCAAATGACGATCTGGGAGAGGGTCTCGCCGACGTTCCCGTGGATGACCAGGGACGCGCGGCCGTCCAGGGCGGTCTCGTCGCGATTGATGACGACCAGATCCCGCCCGGAGAATTCCTGCACGAATCCCGCCGCGGGGTAGACCGTCAGGCTCGTGCCCGCGACGATCAGCACGTCCGCGTGGGAGATGATGCGCAGCGCTCCGCTGACGGTGGGGCCGTCCAGCGATTCGCCGTAGAGGACCACGTCCGGCTTTACCGCACCGCCGCACTCGCAGCGCGGGATGCCCTCGCTGTCCCGGATGAACTCCAGCGGGTAGAATTTGCCGCACTCCATGCAGTAATTGCGCCAGACGCTGCCGTGCAGCTCGAACACCTCGCGGCTGCCCGCCTTCTGGTGGAGCCCGTCGATGTTCTGCGTGACGATGCCGGAGAGGCGGCCCTTGCGCTCCAGCTCCGCCAGCCACAGATGCGCCTTGTTGGGCTTAGCCTCCGGGAAGAGCATCTTGCGGCGGTAAAAGCGGAAGAATTCCTCCGGCTTGAGGACGAAGAAGCGGTCGGAGAGGATCGTCTCCGGCGGATAGCGGTATTCCTGGTTGTAGAGGCCGTCCGCGCTGCGGAAATCCGGGATGCCGCTCTCCGTGGACACGCCCGCGCCGCCAAAGAACGCGATGCGCTTGCCGCCGTCGATGATCTGCTGCAGGGTCTTCATGGATAGCGCTCCTTTCGCTGGGGAGTGGGATGGGGTCTTGCGCGGCCTGCGGGCCGCCGCCTTCGCGAGAGGACTCCGCCCTCTCGCGCTCTCCTGGCAGGGGACTCTGTCCCCTGCACTCCTGCTCAAGGGCCGTAGGCCCTTGAGAATCCCATATTGAACAAGGCCATGGGCGTTTTCCGCAGGCCGCGGAAAACGCCGCTATGTCCAAATGGGTTTTGCGCGGCCTCACGGCCGCCGCGTCTGCGAGAGGGCTCCGCCCTCTCGCGCTCTCCCGGCGGAGGCCCCGCGCGTCTTTTTTGTCATCATACCACGCCCGGCCCCGCTTGGCAACGGTATACCGCCCTCCTATTGCGGGCATACTACGCGGGAAAATCCCGTTCCTGTATAGGAGGCATTCCCATGCGCGACCACCTGCAAGACCCCTCTCTCGTCCGGGAGGCGTTCCTTTCCGAGCGCGACCTGCGCGCCTGCATGCGCTCTCTGGCCTCGTCCGCTGCCGGCGGCGCGCCCGTCTCCCTGCGCGGCCGGCGGGAGAGCCGCCCCGCGCTGACTGCCCTGCGCGCCATGCTCGACCGCGCCGGCGAGGAGGACCGCTGCCCGGCCGCGTCCCGCGCGGCGGAGAGCCTCGGCCTGTTCGAGGCGGTGGCCTTCTCGGGGGACCGGGACAGGCGGCGCTTCCCCAGTCTGCGCGGCGAGGCGCGTGTGGCGCGCGTCGTACGGACGGCGCTGGCCGCCTCGGGGATGCGCCTGAGCCGCGAGCGCCTGGAGACGGCCGTCTCCGTCTTCGACGAGAATCTCCCCCTGCGGATGGAGGAATTCGCCGCGCTGCCGGAGGCCCTGCGCCTGGAAACCCTGCGCGCCTACGCCGCCGCCGCGCGGGATATCCTGCGCGTCCAGCGGGACCAGGCCGCCGCGGCCCGCTACGCCGCCGGGCGCGGCCCGCTCCTGCGCCGGGCCGCCTTCCTGGAGCACGCCCTGCGCCTCCTGCGGGGACGCGAGCCCAGCCGCCTGCGCGCCGAGCTCGAGGAGGCCGCCGCGCGCGAGGAGGGCGGCGCTGAAGGCGTGATCCGCCGTGCCCACGAGGAGCAGGCGCGCCTGACTCTGCTGATGGAGAGCCTGCCCGCCTCTCTGCGCCTGGCGGACGAGCTGATCCCGGAGGAGCTTCTGCGCCTGGGCGAATGCGCCTCGCTCCTGGACGAAGACCGCGTCTACGCCGCCTCCGACGAATCCACGCGCGCCCTGCTGCGCGAGGACATCTCCCGCCTGTCGCGCCGAAGCGGCGTCGCCGAGGCGGAGATCATCCGCGCGTCCATCGCCCTTTCCCGCGAGAAGGACGGCCGCCCCGCCTGCTGGTACCGCAGCACGGACGAGGGCCGCCGCGTCCTCCTGGCGCGGGTCCGCCCCGGCGCGCGCGTCCCCCGCATCGTCCCGGACGCGAACGGTTCGGGGCTGATCGCCTGCGTTGCCCTGGGGGCTTCGGCGCTCCTCGCCGCCTTTTGCGCTCTGGGCCTGCCCTTCGCTCTGGTCCTGCCTGGCGCGGTCTGCGCCTGGAGTTTTGCCGCCGCCCTGGCCGGCGCTGCCGCTTCGCGCCTCGTTCCGCCTCGGCCCCTGCCCCGCCTGGAGTTTGGCCGCGTGCCGGAGGATTGGCGCACGCTCGTGGTCATCCCCGCGCTGATCCCCAGCCCGGAGCGCGCCCTGGAGCTCGCCGCCCAACTGGAGACCATGGCCGCGGGCGAGCCGGACGGGCGGGTAGAGTTCGCCCTCGTGGGGGATTTTCCCGACGCAGCCGAACGCTCCCTGCCCGGGGACGAGGCCATCCTGCGGGCGGCGCGCGCGGCCTGCGCGAGGATCCCGCGGGCGCATTATCTCCACCGCGAGCGGGAATGGAACGCCGCCTCCCGGCGCTGGATGGGGCGCGAGCGCAAGCGCGGCGCGCTCATGGCCCTGAACCGGCTGCTCCTGGGCGGGGAGAACGCCTTTTCCGCCGAGGGCAGGGACGGCGCCGCCCTGGCGGGGCGCTTCCGCTGCGTCATCACCCTGGACGCGGACACGCGCCCCGTCCCCGGCGCGCTGCGGGCCCTCATCGCAACCATGGCGCATCCCCTCGTCGCCGGGCGGGTCGCCGTGATCCAGCCGCGCATGGCCCGCTCCGCCCGGGGCGGACAGACCCCCTTCGCGCGCCTCCTGGGCGGCAAGGCCGGCGCGGCCGGGTATGGCGGCGGCGCGAGCGACCTGTACCAGGACCTGTGCGGGCAGGGCGGCTTCGCGGGCAAGGGCATCTACGATCTGGCCGCCTTCGCCGCCGCCACCGAGAGCGCGTTTCCGGAGAACGCAGTGCTCAGCCACGATCTCATCGAGGGCTTCCTGGCCGGTTCCGCCTTCGCGGACGATATCGTGCTGCTGGACGGCTTCCCCGGCACGCTCCTCTCTTATTACAAGCGCCTGCACCGCTGGACGCGCGGGGATTGGCAGCTCCTCCCCTTTCTGAGCGGCCGCACGCCTCTGCAGAAATACCGCATGCTGGACAATCTGCGTGAGAGCCTCGCCGACCCCGCGGCGCTCTTGCTCCTCCTCGCCGGGATCCTCACGGGCCGTGGGGCCGCCGTTGCGCTGGGGCTTCTGTGCTGCGCATCGGGCGTATGCTACCGGCCCCTCTCCGGCGAAGGCTGGCTGCGCGCGTTGTGCCGCCTGGCGCTGCTGCCCAACAGCGCCCTGTGCCGCCTGGACGCCGCCGCGCGCGCCCTCTGGCGCATGCTCGTGACGCGCCGCAATATGCTGGAGTGGGTCCCCGCCGCCGACGCAGAGCGCCTCTCCGGCCGCGCGCCCCGCTGGCCGCGCTGGGCCTGCGCCGCGCTGAGCCTGCTTTCCCTGTCCCCCGGACGCCTCGCTCTGCCCGCCTTGCTGGCAGGGCTGTTCCTCGTCGGCGCGCCCATCCTGGAAGGCCTGCGCGAAACGCCCGCGGAGCGCCTGGACGCGCGCCAGGAGAACTACCTGCGCGACCTGGCGCGGGACACCTGGCGCTACTTCGCCAAGACCACGCCGGAGACAGGCTTTCCGCCGGACAACGTCCAGTTCGACCCGGACATCGGCGCGGCGGGGCGCACCTCCCCCACGAACATCGGGCTGTACATGGCCTCCTGTGCCGCGGCGCGGGAGCTGGGGCTGATCGGCGAGGACGAGATGCGCGCGCGCCTCTCCCGCTCGGCGGAGAGCCTCGAAGCGGTGGAAAAATGGCGCGGGCAGCTCTACAACTGGTACGACCCCGTCTCTCTCACGCCGCTGCGCCCGCGCTACGTCTCCTCCGTGGACAGCGGCAACCTCGCCGCGTGCCTGCTCCTGTGCGCGGGGAAACTGCGCAGAGAGGCTCCGGACGACCCCCTCGCCGCCAGGTTGTGTTCCTTGGCCCGGGGGATGGATCTTGCCGCCCTCTACGACGCCGGGCGCGGCCTCTTCTCCATCGGCTACGACGCCGAGAAGGGCGCGCTCTCCCCATCGCATTACGATCTGCTCGCCTCGGAGGCGCGCATCTGCAGCCTCGTCGCCATCCTGCTCGGGCAGGTACCGCCCCGGCACTGGGGGCGGCTTTCCCGCGCCTGCGTGCGGGCCGGGGGCGAGGCGACGCTCGTCTCCTGGAGCGGCACCATGTTCGAATACTGCATGCCGGAGCTCTTCTTCCGCGCCCCGCTCGAGAGCCTGCTGGGACGGGCCGCGCGCGGCTGCGTGGCCACCCAGCGCGCCGCCGCGGCGGAGGGGCTCTGGGGCGTTTCCGAATCCGGCTACTTTGCCTTCGACGCCCGCCGCGCCTTCCAGTACCGCGCCTTCGGCGTGCGCTCGCTCATGTGCCGCGACGAGCGCACCGCCCGGGTGATCGCTCCCTATGCCTCGGCTCTGGCCCTCGCCGTCGCCCCGCGCGCGGCGGCGGAGAACCTCATGGCCCTGGAGAAGGCCGGCGCACGCGGGCCGATGGGTTTTTACGAAGCCCTGGACATGGCCCCGGAGCGCCTCGGCCCGGGCGGGCGCGGCGTGGTGGCCAGCTGCATGGCGCACCACCAGGGGATGATCCTGCTCGCCTGCGCCAACGCCCTTACGGACGGCGCCGTGCGCGCCTGCTTCGAGGACCTGCCCGAGGTGCGCGCGGTCCTGCCCCTTCTGGAGGAACCGCCGGCCCGCCCGGGACGCCTGCCCCGGCGCGGTCTGCCCCGCGAGGACGGACGGCGGCGCTTTCCCTCGTCCCTGCGCTATGTGCGCGAAGGCGCGCCGGGCGAATGTCTCCCGGACGCGCACCTGCTCGCCGGCGGTGGTTCCCGGCTGCTGATCACCGCGGACGGCGAGGCCCTCTGGCACGCCGCCGGCCTGCGCGTCAACCGCTGGCGGGGCGAGGATCCTCTGGCGGGAGACGGCTTCTTCACCCATCTGCGCGCGGAGGACGGCGCTCCGGTCTCCCTCGTAGCGGGCGCGAAGGCGCTCTTCAGCCCGGGCTCGGCCCTCTTCCGCGCGGATAACGCGCTCTTCGAGGCGCGCACGGCCTTCGTCCTCTCGCCGGAGGACGGCTCCCTTCTGCGGCGGGTGACCGTCGTCAACCGCACGGACCGCACCCTGCGCCTGGAAATCCGAGATATCGCCCTGCTCTCCCTCTGCCGGGACGCCGAGGCGGAGGAGCACCCCGCCTTCCACGCCCTCTTCTGGCGCTGCGCCTTCCCCCGGGGCGGCGGCATGCGCCTTTTGCGCGGCCCGCGCGGCGCGGACCGTTCCCCTGCGCGGCTGGAGTACGCCGTAGGGCCTCTCCGGCCGGGCGAGACCGTCTCCTACTGCGCGGACGCCTTCCGCCTCCTGGAGCGCGGGGCCTCGCCGCGTTCGGCTGAGGACGTGTTCGCCTCTCCGTTCCGCCCCGGTCTGCCCGGCGCGGGCCTGAGCCCGGCCCTCGGGGCGCGCGTGCTGATCTCTCTGCCGCCTCGGGAAACGCGGGAGATCGGCTTCGTCGCTTCCCTGTTCCTGGGCGACGAGGGGCCCGCCGCGCCGCCGATCCCCTGCGCCGAGGGGGAGATGTTCCTGCGCGCCCAGCGTCTCGCCGAAGCCCAGGCGCGCGCGCTCCTGCGGTTTTTCGACCTGGGCGAGGAGCAGCTGCGCCTCTTCGAGCGCGCCGCCGCCTCCCTCTGCTACGTCCTGCCCCGGGAGCGCGAGGGCGCGCCCTCGTCCGGAGGGCACGGCGCCGAGGCTCTCTGGGAAGCCGGGCTTTCGGGCGACAGGCCCATCGTGCTCGTGGATGTGCGAAGCCGCCGCTGCGCCGCGCGCGAGGCCTTGCTCCTGCGCGCCTTCTGGCGCGGCATGGGGCTGCGGGCCGATCTGGTCTTCCTGCGCGCCGAGGCGCCGGGCTACCGCCAGCCCCTGCGCGATTGGCTGGAGGAACTCCTCGAGAGCGCCGCGCCGCGCGAGGACGTCTACCACCTCTGCCGCGAGTCCCTTTCGCGCGCGGCCCTCGCCGCCCTGGACCGCCGCGCCGCCCTGCGCTTCGATACCCTCGCTTCGCTGGAGAGCGGCCTGCGCCGCGCCCGCGGGCATGCGGGCCAAATCCTTTGCCCGGAGAGCGCGCCTCTGCCCGCCGCGCCCCTCTTGTGGAAAGCGGCTTTCGGCGGCTTCGCTTTGGACGGCTCTTATGTGATCGATCTCGCCCCGGGTCGGAACACCCCGGCGGCCTGGGCGAATATCCTCGCGGGCCGGAGCGCGGGCGCGCTGGTCACCGAGCGCGGCGGCGGGTTCTTCTGGTTCGGGAACAGC
Source organism: uncultured Eubacteriales bacterium (assembly GCA_902782795.1). GTDB lineage: Bacteria > Bacillota > Clostridia > Christensenellales > Aristaeellaceae > UBA1224. The sequence goes on from CACZOT010000078.1 coordinate 7,492, forward strand.
CGTTCGGGCCGGCTGACTCCGTTCGCCAACTCCGCCTTCGAGGAGGGCTTCAGCCTGCGGATCCTCCTGCGCACGGAAGCGGGCGAATATCTCCTTTTCCCCCGCTGCCCCGCCGCCCCCTTCCGCGCGGCCATGCGCCAGGGCGAGGCCGTCTTCGAATCGTGCCTCGGGCCGCTTTCGGCGCGGATCTCCCTCTTCGCGGACCAGGAGGACCCCCTGATCGGCGCGACGCTCTCCCTCGAAGGCGCGGAGCCGATCGCGGGCGAACTGCGCGTGGAGATGGGCCTCCTCCTCGGGGCCCTTCGCCGGGATACGCGCGCCGTGCGCCTGGCCCCGCGGGAGGACTGCCTTCTCGCGGACGGCGCCATGCCCGGCGCGATCGCGGTCTGTCTTCCGGGAGCGACGGCCTCCGGGGAGGGCCTCGCCATGCCCGTTTCCCTGGAACCGGGCGCGCCGCTTTCGACCGGGCTCGTCATCGCCCGGGGCGCGGACGCGGCCTCCGCGCTGGAGGCCGCGCGCCGATCCTCGCCCGCCGAACGCCGCGACCGCACGCTCCACGCCTGGGAGGAGCTGCTCGGCCGCGCGCGTCTGGAAGGCGTCTCGCCCGCCGCGGATCTCTTCCTCTCGCGCTGGGCGCCTTACCAGACCCTGGCCGGACGGTTCTGGGGCCGCGCCGGCCTCTACCAGCCCGGCGGCGCGTTCGGCTTCCGCGACCAGCTCCAGGACGCCCTGTGCCTCCTGCCTCTCGACTCCGGCCTCCTGCGGGACCATCTGCTCCTGTGCGCCGCGCACCAGTTCGAGGAGGGCGACGTGCAGCATTGGTGGCACCCGCCGCGCCTGGGCGTGCGCACGCGCGTCAGCGACGATCTGCTCTTTCTCCCCTTCGCCGCCTTCCACTACGTGCGCGAGACGGGCGACAGCGCCGTCCTGGAGGAGGAGATTGCCTACCTCGCGGGCGAGCCCATCCCCGAGGGGCGGCGCGACCTCTTTTTTCCCGCCCGGGAGAGCGCGCTGCGCGAGCCTCTCCACGCCCACTGCCTGCGGGCGCTGCGCCGCGCGGCCTCGCGTCTCGGCGCGCACGGCCTGCCCCTCATGGGCGGCGGCGATTGGAACGACGGCATGGATCTCGTCGGCGCCGAAGGTCGGGGCGAGAGCGTCTGGCTGGGGGAATTCCTCGCCGTGACGGCGGAGGGCTACGCCCGCGTCTGCTGCCCCGACGCCGGGGAGCGC
>CACZOT010000079.1 GCA_902782795.1 uncultured Eubacteriales bacterium
CGAGGTGGGATAGCCGTAATAGCTCCAGAGAAAGGAGCAGATGCGCATCTCGCCGAGGGGCGGCAGGAGTTGCTCGATCCCCTCCGGCGTGACCCGGACGATCTCGCCCGGCCCGAGCTCCTTCTCAGCCGTGTAGCCGAGCTTTTCGTACGCGAAGGATTCAAACGAAACGCAACGGCCGTCCGCGCTTTTGCCGATGAGGATCGGCAGGCGGCCCAGGCGGTCCCTCGCGGCGATGAGGGAGCCGTCCTCACAGAGGATGAGGATGGAGGCGGTGCCTTCGATCTGTTCCTGCGCGAAGCGGATGCCCTCGGTGAAGGAGCGCTTCTGGTTGATGAGCGCGGCGCAAAGCTCGGTGGAATTGACGCGCCCGCCGGTCATCGTGTCGAAAAACCCGCCCTGGTAGGAGAGGATCTTCTCAACGAGCGTATCGCCGTTGCGGATAATGCCGATGGTGGAGATTGCGTAGGTGCCGATCTTCGAACGGATGAGGATGGGCTGCGGGTCCGTATCGCTGATGCAGCCGATGGAGGCGCGGCCGTGCATCTCCTCGGTGATGCCTTCAAATTTGGTGCGGAAGGGAGAATTGGTGATATTGTGGATCTCCCGCTGGAAGCCGGTCTCGCTGTTCCAGGCGGCCATGCCGCCGCGCTGCGTGCCCAGATGGGAGTGATAATCCACGCCGAAGAAAACGTCCAGGATGCTGTCACGCTTGAGCGTGGCGCCGAAAAAACCGCCCATAGTGCCTCCTTGGCTGCGTCAGATGTTGTACTTCTCTTCGATGGCGGCGTTTTTGCGGAGCACGCCCTCGGTCATTTCACGGCGCTCGCCGTCGAGGCGGGCAGCCAGCGCCTCGTCCTCGAGGGAGAGGATCTGCGCGGCTAGGATGGCGGCGTTCTGCGCGCCGTCCACGGCTACGGTGGAAACGGGGATGCCGGAGGGCATCTGCACGGTGGAGAGCAGCGCGTCCAGGCCGCCCAAGCCGCCGGAGGCGATGGGGATGCCGATGACGGGCAGCGTCGTATTCGCGGCGATGGCGCCAGCCAGGTGCGCGGCCTTGCCCGCCGCGGCGATGATGACGCCGAAGCCGTTTTTGCGCGCGTTGAGAGAAAAATCGCGCGCCTCGACGGGAGTTCGGTGCGCGCTGAATACATGGACCTCAAAGGGGATGGCGTACTTTTCCAGGGCCCGGATCGCTTTTTCCACGATGGGCAGATCGCTGTCGGAACCCATGATGACGGCAACTTTGCGCATGGTTTGTTCCCTCCGCTTGTTTGGGATGCCAGGGGACGCGGGCGAAAAATGAACATTTCCACCTGCGATGCAAACAGATTACCATTATGAGTGAACTATGTCAACGCGGATTCGCGGAATATCCGTGAATTTTCCCGCGAAACGCGGTTAAATCGCGGCAAAATGCCGAACATTCGGGTAAAAAGACAAACGAAACGGGCCGAAAGGACGATGCGTCTCTCCGGCCCGCAAAAGGGTTATTGGGCGGCGTTGGCCAGCATCAGCTTGAGGCGGTTTTCCTGGTTGACGCGGGTGGCGCCGGGGTCGTAATCGATGGCGACGATGTTCATATCCGGGTAGGCGTCCTTGAGCGGCTTCATCATGCCCTTGCCGCAGATGTGGTTGGGCAGGCAGCCGAAGGGCTGGGCGCAGACGATGTTGTGGATGCCGCGGTCGTAAAGCTCCAGCATCTCCGCGGGCAGGAGCCATCCTTCGCCCATCTTGCAGCCCAAGCTGATGAAGGGCTTGATGCGCTCCACCGTGTGGAGGAACGGCGCGGGGCCGCGGAAGGTGCCGTCCTTCTCCAGAGCCTCGATGACCTTCCTCTGGATGTTCAGGCACACGCGGTAGCCGATGCGGAAAAGCGCTGTGCGCGCCGTGCCGCGGCCGTACATATCGCTCTCCACGAGGTGGTGGCAGAGATAGAAGAGAAGAAAGTCCATCAGCCCCGGCACGGTGACTTCCGCGCCTTCGTTGACGAGGAAATGGACCAGATCGTTATTGCCCAGGGGGGAATACTTGATATAGATCTCCCCGACAACGCCCACCTGAACGCGCTCTTTCTCGCGCGAGACGGGAATAGCCTTGAACGAATCCACGATATCGCGCAGGTTCTCCCGGAAGTTGCGGCGCACGCGCACGCTGTCGCTCGCCTCGACGCTGAGCCGCTCGGTCAGAGAGCGGGCCAGGGCCTCGGCCGCGCCCTTCTCGGTCTCGTACGGGGCAACCTGGTTGACGAGGGACATAATCACGTCGGCGTAGATGATGCCATAGGCCATGCTCAGCAGAGTTTTGAGGTCCAGCCTGAAGCCGGGGTGCTGCTCCAGGGCGAGGAAGCTGAAGGAGATGACGGGCACGTATCCGAACCCGGCTCGCTCCAGGGCTTTGCGCATGAGGGAGATGTAGTTCGAGGCACGGCAGCCGCCGCCCGTCTGGAAATAGATGATGGCGCATTTGTGCGGATCGTACGAGCCGCTCTGCAGGGCGTTGATGCACTGGCCGATGACCAGCAGCGCCGGGTAGCAGGCGTCGTTGTGGACGTACTTCAGGCCCGTCTCGATGATCTGCGGACCCTTCGTCTCCAGGAGGCTGGTGTGGAAGCCCGCCCGCTCCATCGCCGAGGCGAGGAAGCGGAAATGCATGGGCAGCATATTGGGGATGAGCACGGTGTGCGTGCTCTTCATTTCTTTCGTAAAGGGGATGAAAGCGGGCTTATCCATTGGCTTCCCTCTCTTCCAGCGCGCCGATCAGGCTGCGCAGGCGGATCTTGACCGCGCCGAGGTTGGTGATCTCGTCGATCTTCACCTGGGTGTAGATCTTGCCGCCCGCCTCTAGGATGGCGCGCACCTCGTCGGTGGTGATGGCGTCCACGCCGCAGCCGAAGGACACCAGCTGCACCAGCTCCACGTCCGCGTTCTTCGTGTCAAACTCGGCGGCGCGGTACAGGCGGGAATGGTACGTCCACTGGTTGAGCACGTGTACGCGCTGCGGGGCGCCAAGATGGCACACGC
>CACZOT010000080.1 GCA_902782795.1 uncultured Eubacteriales bacterium
GCCCGAGCTTTTCATCGTCCAGGGCGATGGAGCGAAGAGGGGTGTTCCCCTCGTTTTTGATCAGCGCCTTGAGGCTGATCTCCCCGCCCGCGGGGGCCTCGCTGGCGTCCGCCGAGAGCGAGACGCTCAGGCGGTCGTCCGCCAGGGAGATGGCGACGCTTTCCAGGGTCTTCTGGTAAGTCTGCCCCTTGCAGGTCCAGGTGGCCGTTGGCGCGCTCCGGCATTCGCCGGTGATGGCGGCGGTGACGGTGTAGACGCGGTATTCGCCCGCGGCGAGCGTCTCCGGCCCGGAGACCGCGCCGCAGAGCGGATCGGTGACGCGGACGTTTTCCAGCGTTTCCGGCCCCGGGTTTTCCACGCGGTAGACGATGGTGGTGGAGGAGCCCGCGCGCACGTATTGGCGCGTCACGTCCCGCTGCAGCGCCAGTTCCGGACGCGGCAATTCCGCCTCGCCGCAGGCCGCGGCCAGGCAGGTCAGGAGCGCGAACAGAGCGCAGAGGAGGCGGCGCGTTTCCAACACCTCGTTTTCGGGTTCAATCCGCGTTGCGGATGGCGGCCAGGGACGACAGGCGCATGGCGCGCTGCGCCGGCGAGAAGCCGGAGAGGATCGAGACCAGGATCACGCCCGCCCAGGTGCCCAGCGCCAGCGGCGCGGGGATCAGCGAGACCGTGCCGCCGCCGTCGGAGAAGAGCACGTTCGAGGACATGACCGAGGAGATGGCCCGTTGCAGGGGCTCTACGTTGTTGAGCGCCCAGGAGAGCAGATAGCTCACCGCGACGCCCGCCGCCCCGCCGAACAGGCCGATATAGGCCGCCTCGCACAGGAACATGGAGCGGATGTTGCTCAGGCTGCAGCCGAGCACCTTCATCACGCCGATCTCGCGGGTGCGCTCGTAGATGGACATCATCATCGTGTTGGCGATGGAGAGCGCCGCCACCAGCATGGAGATGGCGCCGATCGCCCCGAGGAAGGCCTGCATGGTGGCCAGCTGTTCCTTGAAGGTGTTCACGTAATCCATGGGGCTGTAGCACTGCACGCCCAGGTCGTTGAGATCCTTGACCAGCTGTTCCACGGAATCCACCGAATCGGCCAGGACGAACACGCTGTCGTAATTGGCGAGGGTGGAATCGGTCAGGCCGAGATCCTTGAACAGATCCCGGTTGTCGCGGTAGAGGCGCTTGAGCCAGTTCAGGTTCACGACCGGGCCATTGGAGAAGGTCCAATCGTTGGGGTCGGCGGCGAAGGTGCCCACGCACCTGGCCTCGAATTCCTCCGTGTGGCTTTTGGCCTGGCCGGTGGTGAAATCCACCTCGGAATAATCCAGCCAGGTGAGGGTGAGCGTGAAGGGGCTCTGCAGCCAGCGGATGGCGGGCACGGGCAGGGGTTCGCCTTCGGTGAGCAGGGTCCAGGTGTCGATATATTCGCCCTTGTCCTTGCTCGGATCCTTGAAATCGCACTGGTAGACCGCGTTGCAGAGGAACTCCATGCGGTCCGTGCGACCGGAGAATCCCGTACCGCTCTCCATATCGACCAGGCGGTAGAAATCCTCCGGGAGGACGGCGGTCAGGTAGGCGTAGGCCTGGTATTCCCCCGTCAGGAGCCGCAGCGTCGCGTTCGGGTAGAAGCTGACGATGGGCGTGGCCGCGGCGACGCCCGGCATGCGGCGGATCTGGCTGAGGATCGAATCGTTGATGCGCGTGACGCGCCGCCTGGCCCCGGCGGAGGTATCGCCGGAATAGCTGTAATAGGGAGAGACCTGCACCAGGCGCAGGTTGGTGGATTGTTCCATCAGCTGCATCTGCGCCTGCTCCGCCCCGTAGCCCAGCGAGAGCGTGACGATGATGGCCGCTGCGCCGATGACCACGCCGAGCATGGTCAGGGCCGAGCGCAGGCGGCGGCGGAAGAGGTTATGCAGGCTCGCGCGCAGGATATCATTCCATCTCATCGTCTTCAAGCGCGCGGATGCGGCGGCGGCGCGCGGCGGAGCCGATGCCCAGGAGCACGAGGAAGAAGATCCCGCCGGCGGCGGCATAGATCCACCAGGGCAGGAGGGACATGACCTCCAGCACCTGCTGCCCGGCGCTGGGCGCGGGCGTGGTCTCGGGCTCAAGGAGATCGTCCTCGCCGAACCAGTCGTTCTCCTCGTAGGAGGTGGAGTAGAAGCTGACGCTCCTTGTTTCGGAGAACTCTTCTCCCCTGCCGTTTTCGTAGGAGACGTTCAGATCGACCGTATAAGGGCCGGCGGCGAGCGGCGTGAAGCGGATCTCGGCGGTCTTGCTGGTGCCGCTCTCCATGTTGCCGCAGTAGTAGGAGGCGCCGACGGACACGTCCGCGCTCTCGCTGGAGCCGGTGACGGTGACGTTGTAGAGCGTGGCGCGGCCGAGGTTGAACACGCCCATGGTGACGTTGTACGTCTCGCCGACGATGGAGCCGTCCGTGGGCTGCACGGGGTCGTCGAGTTTGATGCGCATCTGCTGGGCGACGTTTACCACCACCGTCTGCGAGGAGGAATGGCTGTTATAGGTGGGGTCTTCGTAATCGATGAGGACGTAGAGCTTGATGGGCTTGTCCTCAATATCGCTCTGGGCGCGCACGTGCATGCGCACGGTGTGCGTCTGCAGCGGTTCGATCTTCTCCACATAGGCGCTGAAGGAGCCGCTGGTGGGCAGGACGGCGTCTCCGTCCGCCTCGCAGGAAAGGCTGATATTCTGCACGGCCTGGCTGGAGCTGGTGTTGCTCAGCTGCAGGAGCAGATCGAACTCCTGGCCCGCGGAGGGGTTCTCCGGGCTGGTGGAGGCGCTGTCCACGATGAGCTTCGCCTCGGGCGCGGAGGCCGTGGTGCCGCCGCCTCCCCCGCCGCCGCCGTAGTACACGCCGCCTCCTCCGCCCGTGGTCTTGGTCTCGACGTCGGAATTGATGGCCGTGGCGGGCAGGCTCAGGGTGGAGGAGCCGTTGCCGTAGAGCTGGCTCTCCCACTTGACCTGCAGAGTGATGGTATAGGAGCCGTTGCGCACTTCGCTCAGGGCGATGAGGTCCTCGAACACGGCAAAGCCCATGTTGACCGTATCGCCCGCCTGGTAGACGCCGCCCGCCTTGTCGCGGAAGACGGTGGCGCCGGCGGGGTCGGTATCGCGCGTGAGGCCGAAGGAGGAATAGTTCGAGGAGGACACCGTGCCCACGACGCGCTTGGCGCCGGGGATAGTCTGGGTATAGAAGGGGCAGGATTCGTTCTGGACGATCTCCACGGTGAGGGAATCCACGACCTGGCCGATCTCGCCGCTGTAGGCGGAGGAGGCGCGCGAGGCGCTGTAGGAGACGAGCGATCCGCTGGAGACCATGTTCGTATACCAGTAGACCGAGCCGACGCGCAGGCTCACAGGTACGGCCACCGTCACCTTCTGCTTGCGCTGGATGACGGGGGTATCCATGCCGCCGAGCTCGGCGGTCATATCGCCGGGCAGGCGCTCGGGCGTGCTGTCGGCGGGCTCCCCGTCGGCAGGCGTTTCATCGCCGGGGGCCTGGCCCTCCGGCTCGACAGGGTCGGGCGCGTCGCTGGGGGTGGTGGTCTCGGCAGCCGCGGGCTCGACCCAGGCGGCCAGGGGCGCGGCGAGGCTCGTCAGGAGCAGCAATATCAACAAAAACCAGGCTGTTTTGCGCATTTCAGTTTTCCTCCGTTTGGCCCTTGACGGCGGCCGAGGGCAGCTGGAACTCCATGGGATAGGGGTTTTTGCGGTTTTCCAGTATTTTCCCGTCCAGCAGGGTGATGACGCGGTCGGCGTAGGCGGCGACCTCCGGATCGTGCGTGACCATGATGAGGGTCGTGCCCCGCTCGCGGCAGATATTGCGGATCAGGTAGAGGATCTCCCGGCTGGTCTTGAGATCGAGGTTGCCTGTGGGCTCGTCGGCGAAGAGGATGCGCGGTTTGGCCACCAGCGCCCGCGCGATGCCCACGCGCTGCTGCTGGCCGCCGGACATCTGCGAGGGGGAATGGTTGGCGTGGCTGGAAAGCCCCACCGCGTCCAGCATGCCGCGGGCCAGGCGCACGCGCCGCGCCCGGGGCACGCCCCGGTACATCAGCGGCATGGCCACGTTCTCCACGGCGGTATGCGCCGCGAACAGGTTGAAGGATTGGAACACGAAGCCGATATTGCGCAGGCGGAAGGCTACGAGGTCCTTTTCCTTCATGCGCTCGATCTGCTTGCCCGCGATGCGGATCTGCCCGCGCGTGGGGCGCTCGAGCCCGGCGAGCATGTTCAGCAGCGTGCTCTTGCCAGAGCCGGAGCGGCCGATCACCACGGCGAACTCCCCCGGATACACGTCCAGTGAGACCTGGTCGAGCGCGCGCAGGCGCGTCTGGCCCACGGTATAGACCTTGGTCACGTCCGTCAGACGGATCACCGGCGCCTCCCGCAACGCTTTCCCTCCTCCCGCATGTTTGCCGGCGCGCCTGACGCGGCCCGCCGACCCGGAATCCTAAACCTGATTATACCATATCGCCGCGACAATAGGCAATCATACAAGATAAGACCCCGGCAGAGCGGAAAAGGTTGCCCGCTGGGGGATTTTTCCCTGTCGAGGGAATTTTACGAAACCGAAGCGAGGCGGACGCATGTTTCAGAGCGGGCCGGGCATACTGATGGGCAGTGGAGGTGCGTTGATCATGGCGATGGTGGAATGCGCGCGCTGCGGGCGCATGGCGGATGCCCGCTCGATGACCGCCTGCGGCATCTGCGGCGCGTCGCTCTGTGAAGACTGCGCCCGCGAGGGCCGGGGCCTTTGCGAGGCCTGCGGGGTCGGAGAGGATCCGGAGCGGGAGTAGGAGCTTTGCGCGGCGGGGGGCATGCAGGGGACTCTGTCCCCTGCACTCCTGCCAGGAGGCCCCGCCTCCTGGACCTCTGGCAGGGACTCCGTCCCCGCACCCCGCCAGGGGGAACGATTCCCCCTGGACCCCTCAATTGGGGGGATTTCATAATTCATGGCTCCGGTATCCTGTTGAAAGGAGGCCGGAGCCCGTTTCTTTTCGATAGAACCGCTCTGTTTCTGTCTTACAACAATCCCCCAAGATGGGATCCTTAAGGGACGAAGTCTCTTGAGCAGGGGTCCGGGGGACGGGGGTATCCCCTCCTGGCGCAACACCTCACAGGAGGCAAAAAAAGAGCGGCCGAAGCCGCTCTTTTTTTCTGACCTAGGTTGGAGAGAATCAGCCGATGAGGCCCTTCTCAGTCGCCATGGCGGTGTAGTAGCCCATGTACTCTTCGACGCCCAGAGCATCGAAGCCAGCGACGTACTCATCCCAAGTGGCGTCGAGATCCTTGGTGCCAGCCCAGACTTCAGCGCGATACTGACGATAGTAGTTCTGGAAGTCGGCCTGGAGGCGGGAGATCTCAGAAGCGGTGTCAGAGTCGAACACGAAGGGAGCCCAGACATCTTCCGGCACGTAGTTGATCAGGCCCTCAGCGGACTTGACGGAAGCCGGCCAGGTCTCGCCGCCCTTGAACTGCTCGTTGGTAGCAACGGAGGGGTTGCCGCCGCCCTGCCAGCAGACCCAGGGAGCAAGAACCTGCTCGAAGTTGGTGCCGTTGGGATCGTTGAGGACCCACTCGGTGTAGGTGTAGGAATCGTCCTCGGGGTTGTGGTACCAGGTGCCCTCGTGGTCCGGATCCTCATAGGAAGAAGCTTCCTTGCCCAGGAAGTAGGAGAGGATGCCGTCCTCAGAGTAGAGGTAGTCGACCCACTTGGCGGACTCTTCCGGATACTCGTTCACCATGGTGATGACGAACTGGCCGGAGTTGGAGGCCGGCATGGAGTACGCGGTCCAGAGGTTGTACTCGCCTTCGAACGGCTTCGCCATGCCCAGGGTGTACTGCTCGAACTGAGAGCCGGCGACCGGGCTGTTGTTGACGAAGATGTAGTTCAGGGCGCGGCCTTCCTGGCACTTCGCGATCAGGCCAGCGAAGTCGGTGGTGAAGATATCGGTGTCGATGAGGCCTTCCTGATAGAGCTTCGCGGTGTAGCGGAGGTACTCCTTGTACTCGTCAGAGGTGCGGATGAAGCGGAGAGAGCCGTCCTCAGCGCCGTCGACGTAGGAGAAGGAAGAACCATGGTTGCGCAGGCCGAAGGAACCGAACAGGATGGTGTCGATGCCGTCGCCCTGGTCAGAGGAACCGGAGTAGGCCAGCGGGATCTCGTCGGCGATGCCATTCTCGTTGTAATCGAGCTCCTTGCAGGCGAGGAGGAAGGCTTCCAGCTCGTCCAGGGTGTCCGGCACGTTCTCGCCGTCGAAGCCGGTCTTCTCAAGCACGTCGGTGTTGAAGAAAAGGCGGCTGCCCATGCGGATAGCGGAACCGGTGAGGATGTAGTTGGTGCCGTACACTTCGCCGTTGGTCTGCACCATGCAATCCCTGGCGGTCGGGTACTTGTCCCACCAGAACCAGAGGTTGGGCATGATGTCCTTGTACTGCATGAGGTCAACGAATGTGCCCTCAGCGCCGTACTGGGCCATCTGGGTGTTGGAAACGCTCATCTTGTAGATGACGTCCGGCAGGTCGTAGGCGGCGAGCATCAGGTTGAGCTTCTCAGCGCGCATATCGGAGGGGACGTTGGTCCAATCGATATGGATGCCGGTCTTCTCTTCGAGATGGTTCCAGATCCAAATGCCGGAGTTATACTCGTTCTGCACCGGAGTCTGAATCGCAGTGTACTTCAGGGTGATTGCGCCAGGCTCGCAGATCGGATACTGATCGTAGTTGGTCGGCAGTTCTTCGGCGAACGCCGCAACGGACAGCACCATCATGAGAGCGAGGACCAGAGATGCGATCTTCTTCATGGTGAAACCTCCCGTATTATTTTTCTCCGCGGAGGTCAGCCCCGCGGGAAACTGGAAACGAACTCAGGCGCCGATCAGCGCGCGCAGATAGCCCGCGCCGTAGGCGATGTCTTCGGGCGCGGCGTCGGAGCACTCGCGCTCGATGGTGAGGAAGCCCCGGTAGCCGATGGCGTCCAGCGCCGCGAGATACGCGGGGTAATGGACGTCGCCCTCGCCCAGGCGGGTCTCCTCGATGTACTGGCCGTGGTACTGCTCTGCCGCGGCCGTGGCGTAGAGGTGGTTGAGATCCTCGGCGCGCAGCTGGCGGCCGTCCTTGGCGTGGGTGTGGACGATGTAGTCCCGAAGGACGCCCACCGCGGCCACGGCGTCGTCCCCGGCGCACATGACCAGGTTCCCGGGGTCGAGGTTCACGGCCACGCCCTTGGAGCCGAGGCTGTCCAGGAACGCCTTGAGGACCGGCGCCTTCTCCGGGCCGGTCTCGATGGCGAAGTGGGAGCCCATGCTGTCGGCGTAGCGGGCGAGCTCGCCGCAGGCGTCCTGCATGATATGGAAGCGCTCGCAATCCGGGTCCTCCGGGACCACGCCGATATGCGTGGTGACGATATCGCTCCCCAGCTCCTTGGCCATATCGAGGATCTTCTTGGAATTCTCGATGAGGACGGGGTTCTTCTCCGGGTCGAAAAAGCCGTACATCTGCTCGCCGCAGACGGCGCTGAGCCGGAGGCCCTTGTCCGCCAGGAGGCCCATCAGCCAGCGGCGCCTAGCCGTGTCCATGCGGTCGGGATGGAACTCCTCGCGCGTGCCGGCCAGCTGGATGCCGTCCAGGCGCAGCCGCGCGGCCCTGTCCACGGCCTCCTTGAAGGGCAGGCCGTAGTTGGAGATCATCACGCCCACGGAGAATGGATACATTTCGCGCCTCCTGCTGTGCTTCTTTCGCTCTGGAGAACAGCCGCCGAAGGGGCCGCTGCTCTCCGGAACGAAGGGCGGGAATGCGCCCGCCCTTCGCGGAAATGGTGTGCCTTGTCCTCAGCCTTTGACCGAGCCGATCATGACGCCCTTGACGAAGAAGCGCTGCACGAACGGGTAGGCGATGAGCATGGGGATGGAGGAAAGGATGATGACGGAATACTTGATGGTCTCCGCGCGCATGGCCTGGCGGGCCATTTCGTCGGCGGACATATCCATCAGGTTCTGGTTGGAGTTGGAGACCAGCACCTCGCGCAGATACAGCTGCAGCGGCCACTTGGTGCGGTCGGTGATGTACAGGAGGGCGTTGAAGTAGGCGTTCCAGATGCCCACGCCGTAGTACAGGCCGACGACCGCGAGGATCGGCGCGGAGAGGGGCAGGATGACGTGCAGAAGCGTGCCGTAGGGCGTGCAGCCGTCGATCGTCGCCGCCTCCTGGATCTCATAGGGGATGGAAGAGTTGAAGAACGTGCGCATGATGATCATATTGTACGCGCTCAGCGCGCCAGTAGACCACAGCGCCCACCAACTGTTCTGCAGGCCCAGCGTGCGGGAGACCAGCAGGTAGTTGGGGATCAGGCCGCCGGAGAAGAACATCGTAAAGGTGATGGCCTTCATGATGAAGCTGCGGCCCCAGACGTCCCTGCGGGAGAGCGGGTAGGCGCAGCTGACCGTCATAAACAGGCAGATCAGCACGCCGACGATGAGCAGGATCAGCGAGTTGCCGTAGCCGCGCATGATGCCCTCGTTCTCGAACACCTTCTGGTAGTTCTCGAGGGTGGGCTCCACCGGCATGAGGTACACGTGTCCGCCCGCGACCTGCAGCGGGTTGGAGAACGAGGCGATGACGGTGAACCACAGCGGGTAGAAGATGATGACCGTCACGATCGCGAGAAGGATGATATTGATGATATCGAAGATCACGTCCGCGCGGGACTTGCGGGAGTTGCGCACCGGGCGTTTCTTCGCGGGGACAGCTGCCGTTTTCTGCATTGCGAGTGCGCCTCCTTCTTACCAAAGACTGGTGTCGCCGACGTGGCGGGCGATGGAGTTGACGATGATCAGCATCACGCAGTTGACCACCGAGTTGAACAGCGAGATGGTGGTCGAGAGCTCGTACTGCGCGCTCTCGATACCGATCTGGTAGGCATAGGTCGAGATGATGTAGGAGACTTCGGTGTTCAGCGAGTTCTGCATCAGGTAGACCTTTTCGAAGCCGACCGAGAGGATGTGGCCGGAGTTCATGATCAGCAGGATGACGATGGTCGGCATGATCGAGGGGATGTTGATGTGCCAGAGGCACTGGAAGCGGTTCGCGCCGTCGATGTAGGCCGATTCATGCAGCTGAGGATCGACGCCCGCCAGAGCGGCTATATAGATGATGGAATCCCAGCCCGCGTTCTGCCATACGCCGGAGAAGACGTACAGGAAGCGGAACATGGAAACCTCCTGCATCCAGTTTTTCGGCGTGCCGCCGATGGACTGGATGAAGATGTTGATGATGCCGTAATCCCTGTGCGTGAAGGCCTTGATGAGGCCGACGAGCACGACGGTGGAGAGGAAGTGCGGGAAATAGGTGATGTTCTGGACGAGCTTCTTATAGACGATGTTGTTGACCTCGTTGATCATCAGGGCCAGCAGGATCGGCAGCGGGAAGCCGGCGATCAGCGAGTAGATGCTGATGATGAAGGTGTTGCGAACGGTCTTGCCGAAGTACGGCGAGGAGAAGTACTTCTGGAACCACTTGTACCACGGGTCGATCCAGGGGGAGCCGCCGATGCCCGCCTTGGGGCTGTACTTCTTGAAGGCCAGGGTCACGCCGTAGAGCGGCATGTAGCACATGACGATATAAAAGGCGATGGGCAGCACCAGCATGAGGTAGAACTGCCAGTTGCGGTTAATGTTGCGCTTGATGATGAAGCGGCGCACCTTGGCGTTGCTGCCGAAGAGCATCAGGATGATGCCCACCAGGAACCCGAGGATGCAGATGATGAACGCCGTGGTGATGGCGGCGATGGGGGCCGTTCCGAAATAGCCCTTGTAGGTGGTGATGATGGCGTGCAGCACGTTGTTATAGTACGTGTAACCGCCCTTCTCGCCGGTGAACGTCACCAGCTTGGCGATCAGCGCCAGCACCCCGAAACCCGCCGCCGACGCCGCCGAAACGATCGCGCCGATGGTCACGTACGCGGAATAGGCCATGTGTTTCACTTCCTATTACAAGATTGACTCCCCTTCTCCCTCGCGGTTCCCCGCAAGGGAAGAGGAGCCCCGCCCACTGGGACGGAGCAGCCATGGCCGTCTCGACCGCCGCCTGCGTGGTCTCGGCCGGGCGGCGAGACACAATGCGATACGGAAGATGATCAACCGATACGCACATTATACACGAAATTCCGCAATAAGGGAAGGGCGTTTTTGTGTTTACTGTCAAAAAAGTTGGATTTGATGCGCTTTGCATAACATTTCCACCCTTCAGAGGAGGGGGAATTGCAGACCGGGTTCGGAAATTTAACGAGAAATTTTTACGGAAATGGGAAGAATCTCTTGCATTTGGGGCGGCCCTCGGCTATAATAAACTAGTCTGCGTGAATGGGCGTATTCTGCGTGTACGCTCGTTCCGGACCAGGGATGAACCGGAAGATTGCGGCTTCCTCGCCGGTAACTTTCGGGGACCACGTCCGCGAGATCGGACGGGCGGCGATGTTTCGCCGCGCAAAAGGGGTTATGCACACACCCGAGTGCGTATGCATGGCCACCAAACAAGGAGGAAGGTACCCTATGGCAAACCAGAAGATCCGCATCAAGCTCAAGGCCTACGAGCACAACCTGATCGACCAGTCCGCCGAGCGCATCGTCGAGACGGCGAAGCGCACCGGCTCCCGCGTTTCCGGGCCGATCCCGCTGCCGACGGAGAAGGAGATCGTCACGATCCTCCGCTCCCCGCACAAGCACAAGGACAGCCGCGAGCAGTTCGAGATGCGCACGCACAAGCGCCTGATCGACATCCTCCAGCCCACCCAGAAGACGGTCGACGCCCTGACCAAGCTCGACCTGCCGGCGGGCGTCGAGATCGAGATCAAGCTGTAAGGCGCAACACAATGTGGATCACAACCAAGTCAGGAGGAACAACATGAAAAAGGCGATTCTCGGTAAGAAGATCGGTATGACGCAGATTTTCCTGGAAGATGGGCGTCTGGTGCCGGTCACGGTCGTCGAAGCGGGCCCCTGCACGGTAACGCAGGTCAAGACCCAGGCTACCGACGGCTATGAGGCGGTTCAGGTCGGTTTCGGCGAGCTCGCTCCTGAGCGTGCGAAGAAACTGATGAACAAACCCGAGCTAGGCCACTTTGCAAAGGCGAACGTCCCCGCGAAGCGCTTCCTGCGCGAACTGCGCCTGGACGACGCGGCCGAGCATAAGGTCGGCGACGAGATCAAGTGCGACGTGTTCGCCGCTGGCGACAAGATCGACGTGATCGGTACGAGCAAGGGCCACGGTTACACCGGCGCCATCCAGCGCTGGAACCAGTCCACCGGCCCGATGAAGCACGGTTCCAAGTACCATCGCGGCGTCGGCTCCCTGAGCGCGAACTCCGATCCGTCCCGCGTCTTCAAGAACAAGCACATGGCCGGCCAGTACGGCGGCGAGAGGGTCACCATCCAGAACCTCGAGGTCGTCCGCGTGGACGCCGAGCGCAACCTGCTGCTCATCAAGGGCGCCGTGCCCGGAGCGAAGGGCTGCCTCCTCATCGTGCGCAACTCGGTCAAGGCATAAGGAGGACTTGAACAATGCCCAAAGTAGCCGTTTTCAACATGCAGGGCGCGAACGTCGGCGAGATCGAGCTCTCCGATGAAGTGTTCGCGGCCGAGGTCAATATCCCCGTGATGCACCAGGTGGTGCGCTCCCAGCTCAACGCCAAGCGCCAGGGCACCCAGTCCGCCCTGACCCGTACCGAGGTCCGCGGCTCCCGCCGCAAGATCTACCGCCAGAAAGGCACCGGCAACGCGCGTCATCATAGCCGCCGCGCTCCGCAGTTCACCCACGGCGGCATGGTCTTCGCCGTGAAGCCCCGCTCCTACGTCTTCTCCGTGCCGCGCAAGGTGCGCCGCCTCGCCATGAAGGGCGCGCTGACCAGCAAGGTCGTCGAGAACGAGCTGATCGTGCTCGATTCCCTCACCATGAACGAGACCAAGACCAAGACCATCGCCACGATGCTCAAGGCCCTGGGCGCGGACAAGAAGGCCTTGATCGTGATCGAGCAGCCGGATGAGAACATCGTCCGCTCCGCCCGCAACATCGAGGGCGTCAAGACCGCCTACGTCAACACGATCAACGTGCTGGACATCCTGAACTGCGACAAGTTCATCATCACCAAGGAAGCCGTCAAGCTCGTCGAGGAGGTGTACGAATAATGAACAAGACCGCTTACGACATTATCCTGCGCCCCGTGCTCAGCGAGAAGACGTACGATTCCATCGCCGATAAGAAGTACACCTTCGAGGTGGACGTCCGCGCCGGCAAGACCGAGATCAAGGCCGCGATCGAAGAGATCTTCGGCGTGAAGGTCGCAACCGTCAACACGCTCCGCCAGGAAGGCAAGATCAAGCGCCAGGGCCGCACCCAGGGCCGTCGCCCGGAGCGCAAGAAGGCCTATGTCACGCTCACGAAGGATTCCAAGGCAATCGAATTCTTCGAAGGCATGGCGCAGTAAAACAGGGAGGGGTAAAAAATGGCAGTACGAGTGTATAAACCGACCTCGCCCGCAAGGCGCTTCATGTCGGTCCTGACATTCGAGGAGATCACCAAGAAGGCACCCGAGAAGGCGCTCACCACGGACCTGCGCCACAAGGCCGGCCGCAACGTCAGCGGCAAGATCACCGTCCGTCACCAGGGCGGCGGCACCCGCAGGAAGTACCGCATCATCGACTTCAAGAGGCAGAAGGACAACATCCCGGCGAAGGTCGCCGCCATCGAGTACGACCCGAACCGCACCTGCTTCATCGCCCTGCTCAACTACGCCGACGGCGAGAAGAGGCACATCCTCGCGCCCGAGGGCCTCAAGCCCGGCGACACCGTCATGAGCGGCGATACCGCCGATATCAAGCCCGGCAACAGCCTGCCGATCGCCAACATCCCGCTGGGCACGCTCGTGCACAACGTGGAGTTCAAGGCCGGCCGCGGCGGCCAGATGGTCCGCTCCGCCGGCACGGCTGCCCAGCTCATGGCCAAGGAAGGCAAGTACGCTCAGGTGCGCCTGCCCTCCGGTGAGGTCCGCCGGGTCCTGACCACCTGCCGCGCCACGATCGGCCAGGTCGGCAACACCGATCACGAGAACGTGCGCATCGGCAAGGCCGGCCGCAAGCGCCACATGGGCGTGCGTCCCACCGTTCGCGGCGTCGTCATGAACCCTGTCGATCACCCGCACGGCGGCGGCGAAGGCCGCTCCCCGGTCGGCATGCCTGCTCCGATGTCTCCGTGGGGCAAGCCCACTCAGGGCGTCAAGACCCGCAAGCATCGTAAGTATTCCGATAAGATGATCGTCAAGAAGGCTGGCAAGTAAGCCGTTTGAACAGGAAGGAGGCAGCCCCTTACCATGAGCAGATCTGTTAAGAAGGGCCCGTACATTCAGCCCGCGCTGCTCAAGCGCGTTCAGGCTATGAATACCACTGGCGAGAAGAAGGTCCTGAAGACCTGGTCCCGCGCCAGCACCATTTTCCCGGATTTCGTCGGCCACACCATCGCGGTGCACGACGGCCGCAAGCATGTGCCGGTATACATCACCGAAGACATGGTTGGTCACAAGCTGGGCGAGTTCGCCCCCACCCGCACCTTCCGTGGTCACGCTGGTGAAAAAGCGTCCAGCCGCGGTTAATGGAAGGAGTGAATCACAATGGCAACAAGATCTAAAACCAAGGCGGCCGCGCGCAAGGCCAACGCTGACAAGCGCCCGCACGCCGTTGCCCGTTACGTCCGAATCTCTTCCCGCAAGTGCAAGATCGTGCTGGATCTGATCCGCGGCAAGTCGGCTGAAGAGGCCCAGGCCATCCTGCAGTTCACCCCCAAGGCGGCCGCGCCGGTCGCCCTGAAGGTGCTCAACAGCGCCATCGCCAACGCCGAGAACAACCTCGAAATGAACCGCGATTCGCTGTATGTGGCCGAGACCTACGCCAACCAGGGCCCCACCCTGAAGCGCTACTGGGCCCGTTCGCATGGCCGCGCTGACCAGATCCTCAAGCGCACCAGCCACATCACCATCGTCCTCGACCAGAAGTAATACGGGAGGAGAACATAATGGGTCAGAAAGTCAATCCCCATGGCGCGCGCGTTGGTGTGATCCTCGATTGGTCCACCAAGTGGTATGCCGGGAAGAAAGATTTTTCCAATAACCTCATTGAAGACTACAAGCTGCGCGAAATGCTCAAGAAAAAGCTCGACCAGGCTGGCATCTCCAGCATCGACATCGAGCGCAGCGCCAACAAGGTGAGCGTGACCATCCGCACCGCGAAGCCGGGCATCGTCATCGGCCGCGGCGGCGCCGGCGTCGAGGCCCTCAAGAAAGAGATCGAGGCCTTCACCGGCAAGGCGGTCAGCCTGAACATCCTTGAGATCAAGTTCCCGGACGCCGACGCTCAGCTGGTCGCCGAGAACATCGCCCAGCAGCTGGAGAAGCGCATCTCCTTCCGCCGCGCGATGAAGCAGACCATCGGCCGCGCCATGAAGACGCCCGGCGTCAAGGGCATCAAGACCAAGGTTTCCGGCCGTCTGGGCGGCGCGGACATCGCCCGCAGCGAGGGCTATCACGAGGGTTCTATCCCGCTTCAGACCCTGCGCGCGGACATCGAATATGGCTTCGCCGAGGCCAAGACCACCTATGGCCGCATCGGCGTGAAGGTTTGGATCTACAAGGGTCAGGTGCTGCCTGGCCAGAAGAGAGCTGCAGTGCCCGAGGCGCCCGCTCGTCGTCCGCGCCGGCAGGCCGCTGCTGAAGGAGGGAAATAAGCTATGCTGATGCCGAAGAGAGTCAAGCGCCGCAAGGTCATGCGCGGCCGCATGAAGGGCA
>CACZOT010000081.1 GCA_902782795.1 uncultured Eubacteriales bacterium
AGGCACAGCACGAACAGGTTTTCCGCGAACTTCGATACGATGGAATCGCCGCTTCGCCAGCGCGTCAGCCGCGACAGGACGGTTTGCTGGAGCTGGTCGCATTCCTCCAGCGAATAGCATTCGTACCCGTCCACCACGGCGATGAGGAACAGGTTGGAATCCGGCCCCCATCGCTCCGATTGGCGGTTCCTCAGGCAGCGCTGCTCGAACGCCTTCCGGTCGAAGAGATTCTCCAGCGCCGTATTCGGGAGCTCGTCCGAAACGGCGCCGGAAGACATGGGGAACCCGCAAAAGAGGAACTTGTCGCCGCCGATGCCGATGATCTGGGCGCGATAGGGCAGCGCGCCGGCCCGCTCGCGGGTCATCTCGAAATCGATCGCCTCGGAATAGGGAAACTCCCTTCCGCGCACCAGAGCGCGGGAGAAAAACTCCCGCATCCTTTCCTGATCGGCGGCCGACACCTGCTTTTCGATGCACATCTTGAGCGTATCGCACAGGCTGACGCGGATCCATTCGTCGGCGTAGCCCCGCTTGGAATACAGGCACTGGGTCATCTGCGCCGCCAGATCGATCTCGCAGATCCATTCGCAGGACGGCTTCAGCAGGCCCACGTAATGCGAGCGGAGCAGGGCCGCCTTGTCGGCTCTCGCCGGCCGGAGATCCTGCAGGATCGCCACGTATTGGCCCCCGTCCGGCGGGCCGTCCTTGTCGATCATGCCCGAGACCGGAAGCCTCTGATGGTCTATGGAGTACAGGTCTCCCGCGAAACGCGCGGGTTCGCCTGTTTCGCGGATGGTTTTCAGACATTCCGCGAAGCTTTGCTCGGCCTCCTCCGGAAGGAGCAGCGTGGGATTGCCCTTCAGCGCCCGCAGCCATTTCTCGCCGCCGCGGGAGATCCCCAGCATCGCCTGCATTCCCGGGCTGATCTCGGTAATCGCGGGAGCGCCCTTCGTCGAAAAGCGGATCCTGCCGCATCGTACGGCGGCATTGTCCGAAGGGCCCGGTCGTTCGCTGTTGGGCATACCACATCTTCCTCCCGTTGGAGCGTCCCATGGATCGGCCGCGCGCGGCTGCGCGGGGTCCGTCAACTGCATTATACGGATCGGCCGTTCCTACGGCCGGTGCGCTCCGTTCCCCGGACGTGCCCCGGGGAGACGTCCAACGGCGGGCCAGGCGCAAAAAAAGACGGAACACCCATGTGTCCCGTCTGATTGTAGCCGCGTTCCCCGGAGAAACGCAATTTACACCGCGCCGAGATTGTCAACGCGGTTTACACCGGCTGCTTTTTGTCAACCGCCGCCGTACAGTTTTTTCAGCGTGCCGCGAATGGAAAAGCCCATCATGGCGTCGCTGCGGCTGGCGATATAGGCCGGTTCCATCTTCATCCCTTCGCCGAACCACTGGGTGAGGATCCCCATGAAGGTGGCCATATAGAGCTTGAGCATAAACGTGCGGTCCTGCTCGGAGACTTCATAGCCCATATCCGCCGCGCACTGGGAGATCCCCCTCTTCACCAGCCGCGCGCCGTAGCTCTCGATGATCCGAACCAGCTCGCCCGCGCTGTTCGAGCGATACACATGGAGAAGCACGGCCTTTTGCCGCAGAAGGCTGTTCAGGATGGATTCAAAGCAGGCGGACCATGTATGGTAGGAATCCAGCTGGGCGGAGGCCTCGTCCAACCGGTCCACGAGCGCTTCCTGGAGCACGTCCGGGAGGCAGTAGTAGTGGTTGTAGAGCGCCTGCCGGCTGACGCCCGCGCCCTGGCAGACCATCTTCACCGTGATCTCGTCCATGGAATTCGTTTCCAGCAGTTTGAGAAGCGAAGCCTTGATCAGCTCGCGCGTAGGCATATGCATGGCCTGCGTTTCCTCCTTGCCGGCGGTCCTTCCGAGGGCCCGCCGCCCCGGAATCCTTCGGATTCATAAACGGTATTATACCTTGGCGCGACGGGGTCTGGCAAGGCGGTCCCGCCGTGGGAGAAGAAAGACGCGCGGCAATTAGTCAATAGAAGACAAGCGCGCGTTCTTGACAAGCCGCGAAGGAATGTGATAGTATTTTGGATGTTAGAGGCCTCTAACCAACGGGGCAAAGGCCCATCCCGGCCGTGCCGTGACCGTTGGCGCAGGCGACAAGCCAGAGGCGATCAATAAGGAGGGCGAAGGACAATGAGCAAGGTCGCGGTGATCTATTGGAGCGGCACCGGAAACACGGAAGCCATGGCGCAGGCCGTGGCGGAAGGCGCGAAGGCGGCGGGAGCGGAAGTCGATCTTTTGACCTGCGCGGACGTGAAGGGCGTCGACGGCTACGACGCGGTCGCGCTGGGCTGCCCGGCCATGGGCGCGGAAGAGTTGGAGGACGGCGAGTTCCAGCCCATGCTGGAGGGCATCGAGCCGTCTTTGCCCGGCAAGAAGGTCGCGCTGTTCGGCAGCTATGATTGGGGCGTGGGCGAATGGCTGGAGAACTGGGAAGCCCGCTGCGCCGAAAAGGGCATCGCCCTGGCCGCGGACAGCGTGAAGTGCAACAATACTCCTGACGACAGCGGCCTGGCGGCCTGCAAGGCGCTCGGCGCCGCGATCGCGTAACGAAGAGGAATGATAGAGATATGCTTTTGACGGTATTTCTATCGATCGTGTTCTGCGCGGCGATGGCGTTGGCGCTCATCTCGGCCGTGGCGTTCATTCAGGACAACAAGCTGTTCTCCTCCGCCCCGAAGGAAGCGCGGGAAGTACTGAAACAGAGAGACAAGGAGCTCTTCTATGGGGCGAGGGCGATCGGATGGACGCTGATGATCATCAGCCTTCTGATGATCATCGGGGTGGCTGTGATCGCCGTGTGGGACGGGCTGCGAAGCGGATTCACGTTCTGGCAGTTCTTTTTGAGATTCGCGCTGATCTTCACCATTTACAAGATCTGCGACATGACTCTCATCGACAACTTCCTGCTTTTGCGATTCCATTTCTTTCAGCATTATTTCCCGGAGACGAAAAGCGCGATGGCGGGAAGAAAGTATGGATTCAATATCAAAAGCCAGCTGCTGAAGCTTTTTGTGATCTTCCCGGCCGTATCCGCGCTGGCGGCCTGGATCTGCAATCTGTTTTCAACGGCGGCATGAAAGGATGATGGAGAATGATGACGATGAAGAAGCTGTTTTCAGTCGTACTGGCGCTGCTCGTGATGGTTTCTTTCGGACCTCTCGCCCGGCCGGCGCAGGCTGCCGCCGCGGATGACGGCGCGGAAGCCGCCGCCCTGCTCGAGGCGGTGAAGGGCACTTACGAGGCCCTGTTCCCGGTGATCACCGCGCCCGAATACGACGACCTGTGGCAAGATCCCTGCGCGGCCATCATGGGCCAGGAAGCCGGCCCCGCCATGGCCCAGATGCTCAAGGACGCCTGCAACGGCACGATCTACGGCCAGGAAGCCATCGACGCCTATGGCGACGGTTCGGGCGGCGCGCAGTTCGATTGCCTGTTCGTTGCCGGCGTGGACCAGATCACCTTCGACGGCGCGACCATCAGCGGCACGCTGGAAGGCGAAGAGGTTTTCCGCCACGAGTACGCCTACGTCAGCCCGCTCACTCTGGGCGGCATGATGGACGGCTACCTCTACGCGACGGAGGACGCCGACGCGGGCGAGTTCCAGTACTTCTTCATGATGCCCGACACTCCGGCGAGCACGTATCACCTGGAGTTCCGCTACGGCAGCGACGTCGACGCTCTGACGCAGTACGCCGAGGGCCCCTACGCCTTCTGGCTCGCGGCGGGCTTCCCGGTAGACGCGGACGATGCGATGATCGAGAACGTCATTGATCTGTTCTGCCTGGAGAACATGGACTATTCCGCCCACATGCCGGAGGCTCTGGCACAGCTGAGCGATCTGGGCTTCGTCGGCGCGTGGCAGGCGGATCTGAGCGCCTACGGCGAGGAGTACGCCGCGGTCGACCTGTCCATGACCATCGATGCAAACGGCCATGGCGTCACGACCATGAACGGCCAGCAAACCGCCGATTTCGAAGCCTTCGCGGCCGACACCGGCGAGAAGGGCGACGGCGAGGGCCTTTACGTGGCCTACAGCAACCTGGAGGGCGACGCCGAATCCGCTCCCTATGCGTTCTCGGTGAACGAGGCGGGCCAGACGGTCCTGACGTTCACGGCAGACGACGGCGCGATCAGCTGGGTCAAGGCGGACGCTGAGGAGACCGCGGCCGTGATCGAGATCGATTCCGCGGAGCAGCTGGCGGCGATCAACGAGAATCTGTCCGGGAACTACGTGCTCACCGCCGACATCGACCTTGCAGGCGAGGAATGGACGCCCATCGGCGCGTTCGTGCCCGGCGGCGGCGAGGAAGGCGAGCAGCCGGATCTGACGGCTGCCTTCACCGGAACGTTCGACGGCCAGGGCCATACCATCAGCAACCTGAAGATCGACCAGCCCGAGGCTTGGGCGGTGGGCCTGTTCGGTTGCATCGCCAACGCCGAGGTCGGCAATTTCACCCTGGAAAACGCGACGGTGGACGGCATGATGATGGCCGCCGACGTGGTGGGCTACACCTACTGCTCCACCATTTCCGACGTGCGGCTCGTCAACGGCAAGGTCACCGCGCACTACGCGGAAATGGCCGCTGAAGGCATGTTCGGCGGCGTCGCCGGCGCGGGCATGGCGAGCCTGATCACCGGCTGCGACGTCCAGGCGGACGTCGTGATCCCGGACGGCATGGCCAACGCGGGCGTCGTGGGCGGCGGCCTGGAGATGACCAGCGTCGTGAACTGCACGGCCACGGGCAGCGTGACCGCGGGCGACAACTGCTACGGTCTGGGAGGCATCTCCGGCTGCGGCTTCGCCTCCGAGGAGTTCACCGGCCTGACGGCTAAGGACGTGACCATCACCGCGGGAAGCGGCTGCTTCTGGATCGGCGGCATCACCGGTTACGCGGGCGGCTATCCGGTCGAGGAACTGGGCATGCCCGTGACGGTCTTTACCGATTGCCAGGCGCTGGGCGTCACCGTGACGGCGGGAGACGGCGCGGAGGGCATCGGCGATATCGTCGGCAGCGGCTTCTTCCACGAGGAACTGGCCGCAAACGGCGCGCCGCTCGATCAGCCCACGCAGTTCGAGCTCGTCAACTGCGCGGCCGATCCCGCGATCGCCGAATAAGGAACGATCAGGCCGCCGGCTGGGGGAATGCCCCAGCCGGCGGCCTTTTTTCGTTGGGCGGGCGCGGCCTTTGGCCGACCCGGCGGATCCTCGCGTTTGTGAGATTGCATCCCGTCCAAAGGAGATCCCGCCGAACGGGGGCGGCAGGCGTCTTCGCTGGCCCCCCCTTCCCAGGCGGGAAGCGTTCACTTCGCTCCTCTGATCTTTCTGTATGTGGAGGGCGTTTGGCCCATGTACTTCTTGAAGACCATGGAGAAATAATTCGGGGAGCTGAAGCCGCAGCGATTGGAGATCTCGTCGATGGGCTCGTCCGTCTTGTTGAGCAGATGGCGGGCCAAAGCCATCCGCTCATCGCAGATATAATCGCAGAAGGATTGCCCGGCCAGAGCGCTGAAAATATGGCTCAGGTAACTGCTGCTGATATGAACCGCGCCAGCCACGACGGACAGGGTCAGCTTATCAGCCAGGTGCTCGCGGATGTAGCTCCTGGCCTTTTCCATATGGTTGCATATCTCCCGGTTTCCGGAAAAAGCGTGGTCATAATCGGTGAGAACTTTCAGTCCGGCTCGGTAAATTGCATCGTTGTTCTGCATCAATTCCAGATGTACCCGGTGTTCATAGCAGCATTTTGTAAAGCTGATATGTAAATAGAACTGAAAAAAGTCATACAGGCCGCGGTTTAGGGACGTGA
>CACZOT010000082.1 GCA_902782795.1 uncultured Eubacteriales bacterium
CATCGACCCGGCCGACATGCCCTACATCTGGGAGCGCTTCTACAAGGCCGACAAATCCCGCATGGGCACCACCGGCACCGGGCTGGGGCTGTCCATCGCCAAGCTGGTGTGCGAGCTGATGAACGGCACCATCACCGCCGCCAGCGAGCCGGGGAAAGGCGCGACGTTTGAGTTTTCGCTGGAGGTGGCGGGAGGGGAAATGAGCAACGCGCAATGCGCAATGAGCAATTATAGTTACTCTGAATAGGAACGGGTGCGAAGCGCTTGCGAATGGCTTCCCCTCGAGGGGAAGCTGTCGCCGCAGGCGACTGGCGCTAGCCTAGCGAAGCGTCTGAGGTGTTATTGCAGCGCCTTGCAGCTTATTGCAATAGAGAACTGAGTGCAGGGCTAACACCTCATCCGCCTCTCACGAGGCACCTTCCCCTCGAGGGGAAGGCAAGGGCATTTCCCCGAACAGAAACGAGTGCGAAGCGAATACGGGAAGCCTCCCCTGCGGCCGAAGGCCTAGCGGAGCGTCAGGGGAGGTGGACGCGAAGCGGCCGGAAGGGTCAGAAGCGAACAGCGCCGCTACAAGCGATATCGCCGCATGATCCTCTGCGCCGGTCATTTCAATAGCAGATATGCCGCTGCCCTGCTGACCCCTCAGTCGCCTGCGGCGCCAGCTCCCCTTCTCAGGGGAGCCTTTCTGTATATGCTTCGCTGGCGTTTCGCTCGAGAAATCAGCCCTTGCATACGCAAAAAGGCCCTCCCGCAGGAGAGCCATTTCCAACAAGCTGAAATTGCGAATTCTTCCTATTTCTTCGTGTTTCCCGTGCTCACGCCGAGGAACGTCTCGAGCGCGTCGTTGAAGGCGACGGCGGCCTCGGGGCCGATGGTGGCGAGATAGCGCCGGGCGCTCTCTCTGGCCTGCGCGAGGCGGCCTTCGAGCGCGGCGCGGCCCGCGTCGGTGATGCGCACGCTGTTGGCGCGGCGGTCGTCGCGGCTGATGTCCTTGGTGATATAGCCCTTCCTTTCGAGGGCCTTGAGCAGGTTCGCCACGCCGCCGGGGCCGATGCGCATCGCCTGACTGATGGAGTTGGACGTGACGCCCGCGTCATTCTTCGACAAAACCAGCAGCACGCCGTATTCGCCCTGCGAGAGCGAGATCAGCATGCGTTCATTCTCACCGCCGAGCAGCTTCGCTGTCAGCTCGATCAGCCTGTCGGCCTGCTGCGAAAGCACTGATGATTCCATGGATTCCGTCTCCTTTGTCATTTCTAACACCCCGTGTCCCAGTATACCACAATTTATATTTTACTGCAAGCTTTTCTGTGGCAAAACTGTGGCACCGTTTTTGTCGAACCCGAACATTGACTTTAACAATCGCGCGAAAAGCCGCCAGAACCGGCACGAATGACGGCGGGGCTGGGGAGAGCGCGGGAAAAACGTTCGGGTTTCCGGGAAACGCGCCGCGATGGTTTCGTTGCATTCGCGTTATTTTTCGGAAATGGCGCGCCGGTTTTACACGAAAGTGCTTTTTTCGCCATGGACGGTAAAGGTATGATATACCTATCCCGAACCGCTGTGAGTTCGGACAATAATCAGGAGGGATTTTGAGCTATGAAGAAACTCGTCAGCATCATCATGACCGTCGCGCTTGTCGTCTGCATGCTGTCCGTGACCGCGTTCGCGGACGAGAAGACCGCCGTCAAGGTCGGCTTCATCTTCCTGCACGATGAGAACTCCACCTACGACCTCAACTTCATCAACGCCGCCAAGGAAGCCTGCGACAAGCTGGGCGTGGAATACGTCATGCGCACCGGCGTCGACGAGAGCGAAGCCTGCTACGAGACCGCCGCTGATCTGGCCGACTCCGGCTGCAACATCGTGTTCGCCGACAGCTTTGGCCATGAGGACTACATGATTCAGGCCGCCAAGGAATTCCCGAACGTCGAGTTCTGCCACGCCACCGGCACCCGCGCCCACACCGAGGGCCTCGCCAACTACCACAACGCCTTCGCCTCCATCTATGAGGGCCGTTTCCTGGGCGGCATCGCGGCCGGCATGAAGCTGAACCAGCTGATCGAGGAAGGCAAGATCACCCCCGATCAGGCCAAGCTGGGCTACATCGGCGCCTTCACCTACGCCGAGGTCATCTCCGGCTACACCTCCTTCTTCCTGGGCGCCCGCACCGTTTGCCCCACCGCCACCATGGAAGTGACCTTCACTGGTTCCTGGTATGATCCTTCCCTCGAGCAGGAAGGCGCCATCAAGCTGATCAACGACAACTGCGTCGTGATCTCCGAGCACGCCGACTCCATGGGCGCGCCCACCGAGTGCGAGAACAACAACATCCCCTTCGTGTTCTACAACGGCTCCGCCGCCGACGCCTGCCCGAACACCTTCATCGTGGCCAGCCGCATCAACTGGGAGCCCTACTTTGAGTACATCATCAACGCCGTCGCCAACGGCGAGGCCATCGACACCGACTGGACCGGCACCCTGACCACCGACTCCGTGCTCATGACCGAGATCAACGAGCAGGCCGCCGCGCCCGGCACCGCCGAGGCCATCGAGAGCTACATGAAGGCCCTCATCACCGATGAGATCAAGGTGTTCGACACCGCCGCCTTCACCGTGAACGGCGAAGAAGTGACCACCTACATGGCCGACGTCGACACCGACGCCGCCTACACCGGCGACACCGAGGTCATCGCGGACGGCTTCTTCCATGAGTCCGAGTTCCGCAGCGCGCCGTACTTCGACATGCAGATCGACGGCATCACCCTGCTGGACACCGCGTTCTAATCAATGCCTTTCAGGAATCCCGGCCCTCGCGGTCGGGATTCCTCATCCCACCATCGTTACTGTAAAGGCCAGCGCAGAGAGGTTATCACCGGGCTGCCCTTTGCAGTAATTCTGTTTTTACAACGCGTTTCTTCCCTGCTCATAACAGGGAGAGGACATAACGAAGGAGTGAAGGGCTTGGATAACCACGCTGCCGCCGTCGAGATGCGGAACATCACCAAGCGGTTCGGGCCGGTGCTGGCCAACGACCACGTGTCGCTCACCATCCGCCGGGGCGAGATCCTCGCGCTGCTGGGCGAGAACGGCTCCGGCAAGACCACGCTGATGAACATGCTCTCCGGCATCTACTTCCCGGACGAGGGCGAGATCA
>CACZOT010000083.1 GCA_902782795.1 uncultured Eubacteriales bacterium
GCGCGACCGCTCGGGACGGCCCTTCGGGCCACCCCTCGCGACCGCGTCCGAAGGCGCTCTCCCGAAACAAGGAAGGAGACCGGGTGTACATGGAAAAGGGAAGCATCACCATTCGCTATTTGCAGCGGTATATCGCGTCCAAACAGAACCAGCTGGACGACTACGATCAGAACACCGCTTATATCAAGCTCGTGGAGGAGGTCGGCGAGCTGGCCAGGGCCATCATCCACCGGGGCGGTCACGCCGCCGGGCCGGATGCCCTCAAGGGAACGCTCGAGGAAGAGCTTTGCGATATCCTCTATTATACGCTTAAGCTCGCCAACACCATGGGCGTGGATCTTGAGACTTGGGTGCCGCTCAAGGAAGCTTATAACAACAGCCGCTATCCTTCCGGAATCGAATTCGACCCGGCGGACGAGAGCGTCTACCGGGAAAAATAAGGCAGCAGACCGTGTGGTAACAGGATTGTGCTTGCGCGCCCGCGGACGTGCCTGTATGATAAAAACCGCCGCATTTGCCCGGATGGAGAGCGGACGATCCGGTCTCGCGGGCCGCGGGGCGACGAATAGCCGATATGTTTTGCGCGCGGGCGATCGGCGCGGGGCCGGCGAGCCGAAGGCGAGGCGGTCCCGCGCGCCGCGGGGAAGGTGCGGAGGGGGCCGCCAGGCCCTCTCCGCCAGGGCGGCCCCGTCGCCGTTTGGCTGAAAGCCAGACGGCAACGGGGCGCGGAGCACAGAAGGGGAGAGCGCCGTTTCATGGACGAACTGCTGAAGATCGAGGGCCTGAGCAAGGCCTTCGGGGAGACGAAGGTGCTGCGCGGGGTCTCGCTCACGATCCGACGCGGCGAGTTCCTCACGCTTCTGGGGCCGTCCGGCTGCGGCAAGACGACCACCCTGCGCATCATCGCCGGGCTGACGGAGCCGGACGAAGGTCGCGTGTACCTGAACGGCGCGGACATCACCTCCCTCCCGCCGGAAAAGCGCGGCGTGAACACGGTCTTCCAGAATTACGCGCTCTTTCCCCACATGAACGTGGAGAAGAACATCGGCTACGGGCTGCGGCTGCGGCGCGCGCCGAAGGCGGAGATCGCCGCGCGCGTCCGGGAAATGCTCGCGCTCGTCAAGATGGAGGGCTACGAAAAGCGCATGCCCGACGAGCTCTCCGGCGGCCAGAGGCAGCGCGTGGCCATCGCCCGGGCGGTGATTCAGAAGCCGGAACTGCTGCTCCTGGACGAGCCCCTCGGCGCCCTGGATCTCAAGCTCCGCCAGCAGATGCAGCAGGAGCTCAAGAATCTGCAGAAGGCCCTCGGCATCGCCTTTTTGTACATCACCCACGATCAGGAAGAGGCCCTGAACATGTCCGACCGCATCGCGATCATGTCCCAGGGGCGCTTCGTGCAGGTGGGCACGCCCGAGGAGATCTACGAAAAGCCCGCCTCGCGCTTCGCGGCGCAGTTCATCGGCCAGGGGGCGCTCTTCGAGGGGACGGTCGTCTCCGCGGAAAACGGGGAAGTCTGCCTTGAGTGCCCGGAGGGGCGCGTGCTGGCGGCCGCGCGGGAGGATGTCCGCCCCGGAGAGAAGGCCGCCGTCTCCGTGCATACGGAGCGCGTCCGATATGGCCGTGAGCCCTTCCCGGGGTTCGCTCTGGAGGGGGAGGTGCTCTCGCACCGCTACGCCGGCGCCATCCTTCTCACAGAGCTCGGCCTCGCGGGCGGGCGCGTCCTGCAGGCGCACAGCGCCGGGGCGATCCACAGCCTGCCGCGGCCGGGCGAGAGGGTCCATATCGGCTGGGAGAGCGCCCAGGCGGCCGTCATCGCCGGGGAGGAGAGCGAGCGATGAAAAAGCGCAGCGGCCTGGCCGCGCTGGCGCCGCTGGCCCTCTGGACGGCGGTGATGGTGCTCTTTCCCATGGGGTACGTGCTCGTGCTCAGCTTCCTCACGCGCGGCGAAAGCTGGGGCGTCCTCTGGCGGTTCACGCTGGAGAATTACAAGGCCCTCGGCGACAGCGCCAACCTGGAGATCCTCTGGAACTCGCTGAAGATCGGCGCGTATACGACTCTGCTCACCTTCCTGCTGGGCTATCCCTTCGCGCTGGCGATGGTCCTGCAGCCCAGGAGGAGGCGATCGCTTCTGCTGCTTCTGGTGGTCATCCCCTTCTGGACGAGCGCCCTGATGCGCGTTTACGGCTGGATGATCCTCCTGCGCACGCGCGGAATCGTCAACGACGCGCTCCTGGGCCTGGGGCTGATCCACAGGCGGGTGAAGTTCCTGAACAACATGGGCGCGGTGCTCTTCGGCATGGTCTATTCGCTTCTGCCGTTTATGATTTTGCCGGTGTACACCTCGCTGGAAAAGCTCAGCCCCTCCCTCCAGGAGGCGGCGAGGGACCTGGGCGCGCGCCCTTTCCAGGCCTCTTGGACGGTGGTCTTCCCGCTGACCGTGCCGGGCGTGATGAGCGGGTGCGTGCTGGTGTTCGTGCCGGCGGTGGGCATGTTCTTCATCTCCGACCTCATGGGCGGCGGCGGCAGCATGCTCCTGGGAAACCTGATCTCCTACTATTTCAGCGCGGGCAAGAACTGGCCCATGGCCGCTGCGCTCTCCATGCTCATGGTGGCGTTGACGTTCCTCTCCGTGCACGTCTACCGGCGCTACAGCGGCGGCGAGATGGGGGTGTTCTGATGCGCGCGCGCAAAGGCCGGGCGGGAAAGCGCCTGGCGGGGGCGTATCTGGCCGCCGGGCTGGCGCTGATGTACCTGCCCATCGCGGTGGTCATCGCCTATTCGTTCAACAAGAGCGACAACGGCATCCTCTGGACGGGCTTCACCACCGAGTGGTACGGAAAGCTGTTCCAGTCCCGGCAGATCCTGGAGGCCTTCCGCAACAGCATGCTCGTGGCCCTGGTCAGCTGCCTGGCCGCGGCGGTGATCGGCACGCTCGGGGCGGTGGGCCTGGCCCGCGCGAAGATGCGCGGCCTGGGCCTGGTGGAGGGCATGGCGACTTTGCCCATGATGGTCCCGGAGATCATCCTCGGCTTCGCGTTCATGGTGTTCTTCTCCCTGATCGGGCTCAAGAGCGGCATCTTCACGCTGATCCTCGCGCACACGACATTCTGCATCCCCTATATCATGATCAACGTGCGCTCGCGCCTGGTGGGGCTGGACCCCTCCTTCGAGGAGGCCGCGCGCGATCTCGGGGCCGGGCCGGCGCGCGCCTTCTGGGACGTGACCGTGCCGCTCATCGCCCCGGCGATCCTCTCCGGCGTGCTGCTGGCCTTCGCCATGTCGCTGGACGACGTGGTGATCAGCTTTTTCGTCACCGGCGCGGAGAGCACCACCTTCCCGGTGTACGTCTATTCCAAGCTCAAGACGGACGTGCCGCCCTCCATCAACGCCATGTGCACCCTCACCCTGGGCGTGACCTTCCTGGCCGTGGCGCTCTCGCGCCTGCCTGGCCGCAGACAGGAGCGGGTCCGCTCCCGGGACGGGGAGCCCTGACACCTGAACGAGCCATCCGCCGCCTTTGCGCGGCGCTGGGCATAGATCACCTTACTGCGAAAGGGGAAACCGAAAGATGAAAAAATGGATCGCGATCCTTCTGGCCGCTGTGCTCGCGCTGAGCGCCGCCGCCTTCGCCGACGGCGCCGAAACGGCCGAAGACAGGGCAGAGCGCGCCGCGGCGGAGCTCTCCGACGCCGAAAAAGTCCTCAATATCTTCACCTGGACCTACTACATCCCCGACGAGGTCGTCGAGGCCTTCGAGCAGGCCACCGGCATCCGCGTCAACTATACGCCCTTCATCGATACGGACATGATGGCCAAGGTGCAGTCCTCTCCCGGCCAGTTCGATATCGTCGTGGCCAGCGATTACGTGGTCGCCAACATGATCGAGGCCGGGCTCCTCGCTCCGATCGACCGCAGCCGCGTCGCCAACTGGGAGAATATCGACCCCTCCTATATGGGCCAGTATTTCGACCCGGAGAACGCCTATTCCATCCCCTATACCAACACCATCCCGCTGATCGTCTACGATCCCTCCATGGTGGATTTCGAAGTCAAGGGCTACGCCGATCTCTGGAACGAGGGCTTTGAGGGCGGTCTCGCCGTCACCAACGAGCCGCGCGGCATCATCGCCGTGGCGGAGAAGAAGCTGGGCTATTCCATCAACACCGCCGACCCGGCGGAGCTCGAAGCCGTGGCCGCCGAGCTGGACGCGCTCAAGGCCAACATCGTCGTCTTCAACGACGATACGCCCCATAACGCCCTCATCTCCGGCGACGCTATCGGCGGCTATATGTACGGCTCGCAGATCGTCGCGGCGATGGAGGTCCTGCCGGATCTCGAGGTCGTCTACCCCGAGGAGGGCCTGTGCTTCGGTATCGATTCCCTCGTCATGCCCGTCGACGCCCCGCACGAGAAGGCCGCGTACATCTTCCTGGAGTACATCCTGGATGGGAAGGTCAGCGCGTATGCTTCGGACCTCATCGATTACGGCAACTGCAACCTCGACGCCGTCCATTACATGACCGAGGAGTATAGGAACGACCCGACTGTGAACCCGCCCAAGGATCTGCTTGAGACCGCCGAGATCGTCGTGCCGCTGGATGCCCAGACGCAGGCCCTCTACGATCAGATCTGGATCAATTTCCGCAAGTAAGCGCCGGGGACGCGAAGGCAGGGGCGCTGGCGGCCTTCGGCCGCCAGCCGTGCCCCTGCACCCCGCGGGAGGTCTTCTGTAGGTCGGCTGCGTTCGCGGTCGGCCAGGGGAAACGGGGCGCTAGCATCCCGCGCCTTTGGCGCGCGGGATGCTAGCGCCCGGCGCGACCGCTCGGGACGGCCCTTCGGGCCCCCCTCGCGACCGCGCCCTTCCGCCGCCGCAGGCGGCGGATGTCCGCCCTGCCCGAAGGCAGGGCGGACCCGGGCGAGGGGGCTTCGCCCCCTCGCGCTCCCCTTACGCGTTACCACAAGAGCAGCGGTTTACGTCGCGCGGCGCGTGGCGACGGGTGGCCGCAAAGCGGCCGTCCGGAGCCGTGCGCCGCGCCGGGGCGGCGGCCCGCAGGCCGCGCAAAGCCCCTTACATTTTTCCATTGACCACGAACCATCCGGAAGGAGCGGGGTGACTCCATTCGGCTGTCCGGGAGTGGGTCAAGGGCCGCAGGCCCTTGACCCACTCCCGGACAGGGCGGCGGCGCGA
>CACZOT010000084.1 GCA_902782795.1 uncultured Eubacteriales bacterium
CTGATCGAGCACGATATGAGCCTGGTCATGGGCGTGTGCGAGGGCATCTGCGTGCTGAATTTCGGCAAGGTCATCGCCAAGGGCACCGCGGACGCCATCCAGGCGGATCCCGTGGTCATCGAGGCCTATCTCGGCCGCAAAAAGGAGGCGCAGGCATGACGGAGCGTAAGCAGGGCGAAAAGGTGCCCCTTCTGCGGGTAAACGGCCTGCATGTCTATTACGGTGCCATCCACGCCATCAAGGGCATCTCCCTGGAGGTCAACGAAGGCGAGATCGTCACCCTGATTGGCGCCAACGGCGCGGGCAAATCCACCGCGCTGAACACCATCGCCGGGCTCCTCAAGCCCCGTCAGGGCACGGTGGAGCTCGCCGGCGAAGTCCTGAACGGCCTGGGCGCTTCCCGCATCGTGCCCAAGGGCCTCTCCCTCTGCCCGGAGGGCCGCCGCGTCTTCCAGCAGATGACCGTGCGCGAAAACCTGGAAATGGGCGCGTTCTCCCGCCCGCCGGCGGAGATCCCCGCCTCGCTGGAGGAGATGTTCCGCCGCTTCCCCCGCCTCAAGGAGCGCGAGAAGCAGATCGCCGGCACGCTCTCCGGCGGCGAGCAGCAGATGCTCGCCATGGCTCGCGCTCTCATGTCCAAGCCGCGGATCCTCATGTTGGACGAGCCCTCGATGGGCCTGGCGCCAATCCTCGTGGAGCAGATCTTCTCCATCGTCTCGGAGCTGCACGCCTCCGGGGCCACGGTCCTGCTCGTGGAGCAGAACGCCCAGATGGCCCTGCAGGTGGCCGACCGCGCCTACGTCATGGAGACCGGCCAGATCACCATGGAGGGCCCGGCCTCGGAGCTCCTGCACAACGACGCCGTGCAGAAGGCCTACCTCGGCTCCTGACCGTCTTTCCGGCAAAGGAAAACCGCCCCGTTTTCACGGGGCGGTTTTTTCGCGCGCGGCGGTCTTACTTGGTGGCGATATCGTAGAGGGCCCAGCGGTCCTTCTGCTTCTGGAAGTACATCTCGTAATCGAGGTTGTAGGTCGTATCGTCGCGGGAGCGGAAGGTGCAGATGAAGTTCGCCGTCACGTGGCAGCAGAAGAAATCGTCGCTCAGGGCGATGAAATCCTCGCAGACGAAATCCTCGATGCGGGCGCGCGAGGCGGTGGTGCTGGTCCAGAGGGAGTACATGTACATGGTGTTGGAGGCGGGCGAATCCTTCACGCAGTAGGCGCGCGCCTGGCCGACGGTGCGGATGCCGACGATGTAATCCGCGACCGCGTGCAGCACCTCTTCCACGCGGGGAATATCCTCCTGGAAGCGGTCGTTATCCCAGCAGCGCACGGCGGTGAAGGCGTTGCCCTCGCGCGTGACGGTCTGGCTGCGGCCAAGATAATCCGTCGCGGCGACGACGGGCTCGGAGAAGCAGCGCGTAAACTGGTAGGAGCACTCCTTTTGCGAGGGCATGCCCTCGAGGAGGTGCTCGTCCCACTCGGTGGCGATGTTCGTCCCGGTGAGGCTCTCCGCGCCGAGTACGGTCCCGTCCACAGTGACGGAGGACGTCATGGGCGCGCGCACGGTATAGGTAACGGGCGCGATGACGCTGCTCTTGAGGGATTCCACCTCCCACTGCTCGAAGCCGTGTTTGGTGGGCGTTTCGCTGCGGCGCAGGGTGAGGTAGGCGAACTCGCGGCCGTCGGCGCTGAGGCGGTAGCCGCGCTGGGTCTGGTCCGGAACGATGGCCTCGTGCCAGGTGATCTCCTTGCCGGAGAGCAGGCCCCGCACGTAGGCGTAGTAATCCTCCTGGGTCTCCTCGGGGAAGAGGGTGGGATCCTCGCCGGACCACATGCTCTCGTAATCGCCGGCGGAAAGCGTCCCGGCCACTTCGTCCACGAGGTATTTGGGCTGCGTGGCCTCGAATTCGCGCAGGACGCTGTCGGCGAAGATGGCGAAAAAGACGATGGCGGCGATCAAAACCAGGGTGAAGAAGAAATTGCGGCGGCGGTAGTTGCGCGCCCGCCGGTAGAGCCGCGCATAGGTCAGCTTTTTCATTTCGACTCCACCTCCCGGATGAGGAACGCGTTGGGGATGCGGCGGGAATCATCGAGCGTGGTCACGTCGCTGACGCGGTGGCCCTCGTAGTACATGATGGAGGAGAAGCCGCCGTCCAGGTTGCAGGCGTTGACGGCGCCGAAATCCACCATGATATCGATCAGGTCCGTATACGCCGCGCCGATGGAGGAGGCGTGCCGCCCGTCCACGACCAGCAGGAGCGCCGCGCCGTCGGCCCGCTGGCCGATGGCCGTGCGCGGGTTGAGGCCGGTCTTGGTGGCCGGGACCTCGGAAGGCTCGCCGTTGATGATCAGCGCCGGGCCCCAGCCCGCGGCGTCGCGCAGGTGGAGCTGGTCCAACTCGTCGCGGGTAAACTTGCCCACGTGGAGGATATCGTTCTCGTCGAACCCGGCGATGGTGATATTGGCGTCGAAGCGCAGCAACTCGCCCTTGCTGATGACCGTGCCCTGGGGCGAGGCGCCGTTGCCGGTGCCGTTGGGGTCGTAAAAGCCGGAGGCGTTGATGCCGCCCACGGCCCCGAAGCCCTCGACGATCTCGTTGATATAGCGGCCGCGCGCGCCGGTCTCGCTGGCCATGCCCAGGAACACGCGGGAGGGATCGTGCACGATCATCATGTAGCCCTTGTAGGTGGAGCCCGTCACGCGCACGAGCTCGATATCCGGCACCTCCTCCTGGCCTGCCGCCTCCGCGGGATCGGGCCGGGCGATGGTGACCAGCGAGGGGTCCACGCGCTCCTCGCGCTCCACGACGGCGCAGCGGGCGATGATCTCATCCACCTCTTCCGAGCGCATGTACACATAGGGTACGAACTTCAGGGCGCTGCTCTCCAGAAGGGACATGGTGAGCATGTCGCAAACGGTCTGGGAAGGCCCGAGGAACATGCGATGCAGCAGGATCAGCAGCGCCAGCACCGCCGCGAGCAGGATCCGCAGAAAAACGCCCAGCCAGTGGAACACCCGGCCGGAGCGCCAGCGCCTGCGCAGCTGCTTTTCCTCCCTGCGGCTTCGTTCGCTTCGCGAATTGCGAGAGTGATTCTTGGGCATAGGTACGCCTCCATGGAAGTGCTTTTTTTATTATAGTACATTTCGCGCCCCTATAGCAAGAGCGCGGCGGCCCGGCCGCGCCCGGGCGCAAAAAATAACGCCCGGGGAGGGCGTTATGGATTATCCCCTGCGCCTGGCCAGGAGGGGACGCGCTCGTTCCGCCACCAGGCCGATCAGCGCCCCGGTGAGAACTCCGGAGACGAGCAGCGTGGGCAGATACCACACTAGCCGTCCCGTTCCCAGCAGTACGACGGCCACGGCGAGCTGCCCGATATTGTGGCTCACGCCGCCCAGCACGCTCACGCCCATCGTCCCGAAGCGGCCGCCGCGGCGCGCCAGGGCCATGACCGCGAAACTGAGCAGGCCACCGGCCAGGCTGTACCACAGAGATACCACGCTCCCGAACAAAAGCGAGGAAACGCCGATGCGCGTCACATCCACGAGAAAAGCCTCCCTCGCGCGCAGTTCGTACAGGGCCGCGACGATCACCAGGTTCGCAAGGCCCAGTTTCACCCCAGGGATGCCGAAATTGAAGGGGATGAGCACCTCCACATAGCTGAAGATCAGCGCCAGCGCCACCAGCACCCCCACCGTGGCGACGCGCCGCGCCCTACTCCCCTTCATGCCGCTCGACCGTGACGACCACCTTGTGCGGCAGACATACGATCAGCTCTCCTTCCTGGGCGATGGGCCGCGAATGGACGCAGACCTGGTTCCGGCAGTCCGCCTCCGCCACGCGCGCCGCGCCGTTTTCGATCACGAGCAGGTTCACGCCGCCCTCGCTGACGATCTCCAGGCGGGCGTCCTGGGAAAGCGGCAGCCGCGCCGTGACCGCGCCGTCCACGGTGACGACCGCGTCCAACGCGTCTCCGCCCCGGCTTGCCAGGCGCAGCCCGCCCCAGAGGAGGAGGGCCGCCAGGAGCAGCGCCGCGGCGAGGAGCAGATCCCTTCTGCGCGTCTCCCCCATCTTCAGCCCTCCCTGCGGAAGGCGGCGAAGCCTTCCGTCTCCACGGTCGTGCCGTCCGGCCGGATGAGGAACGCCTCCACTCCGAAGCGCCGCGCCGTTTCCAGGGCCTCGGCCCCGTCCATGTTGAACAGCGCCGTGGAGAGCGCGTCCGCAAGGCCGGAATCCGCCGCGAGGACGGTCACGGAGGACCACCGCGCCGAGGGCGCCAGCGTCTCCGGATCGATGATATGATGGTAGCGAACGCCGTCCACGGTGAAGTAGCGCTCGTAATCCCCGCTGGTGACGGCGGCCAGATCGCTCAACGCCAGGACGGAGGCGTAGTTCCCGCCGCCGAAGGGGTCCTCCACGGCGATCTGCCACTTCTCCCCGCCGGGCTTCGCGCCGATGGCGGCGATGTTGCCGCCCGCGCTCAGGCAGACGCTCGTCGCCCCGGCCTCGCGCATCTTTTCGCAGGCGCGCTGCACGGCCCAGCCCTTGGCGACCGCGCCCACGTCCAGGCGCGCCTCCGGGTCGGCGAGGCGCACCGTGCCCTTCTCCCGGTCCACGATCACGGCGGAGATATCCGTATGCCCGGCGGCGGCCTCCAGGGCGGCGCGGTCAGGCAGAGCGGCGTGTTCCGGATCGCTCGAGGCGGCCTCGCGGGCGTCGTGCCAGAGGGCGAGCACCGGCCCCATGGCGATGTTGACGCGGCCCTCCGTGGCGGCGTACATCTCGATCCCCAGGCGGACGAGCTCGATCACGCGCGCGTCCACGGCGACGGCTTCTCCGCCCGCGGCGTCGTTGACGGTCTTGAGGTTGTTCATACCCTCGTATTCGTTGTAGATATCGAAGAGGCGATGGCAGGCGAGCAGCTCCTCATGCGCGGCGGCGCAGAGGGAGTCAAACTCCTCGCGCGTGGAGGCGTAGGCCGTGATGACCGTGACGGTATCGAACACGTCCAGATACACCTGCTGGAAGCGTTGCGGCTTCGCGCCCGCGCAGCCCGCCAGCAGCAGACACACGATCAGCCCGAAACACATCGCGCAGCGCCGCATGCTCTCCGCCCCCTTTCGCTCCATGCGATTATACCCGTCCCGCGGCCGGGCTGTCAAACGCCATGCGGTTAAATATTGCTAACTCTGTGGGGCTGGGGATACGGCGGGCTCTGCCCCACGCCCCGCTTAAGGGTCCAAGGACCCTTTAAAATCCCATCTTGTGGGATTTCTGTAAGACATAATACTGTTGTTCTC
>CACZOT010000085.1 GCA_902782795.1 uncultured Eubacteriales bacterium
CTCCTATATAACGTTACGGTTGGAGCCCCTTCGGACTCTACATTTTCCTGCGGGCCGCGAGGAGTGGCTCTTGCCAACGGAGAGCATTCCTGCGATCGGGCGGACAATCCCAACGTCGCACACTGGATGGAGATGTGCTGCCAATGGCCGCTTTTGAACAAATTCTGGCCCATGCGTGTCTGATTGCATACGGGGAAGAAACAATATGGCAAGCGAATATGGCGAGGGATTCTTTCGCCAAAGGGGAAAAATGGTACAAACCGACCATATACAGACGAGATCAAATTGGATATAATATGATCGTAACATTATGAATGGGATAAATCTGCTTTTTGTCCCTGAAGGCAGGGACGCCGCTTTCCACTGAAGACCGAAGGAAACCACAAGGTTTTGAGGAGGGATAAAATGAAACGGACCAGGAGGATCCTCGCCATCGCGCTGGGTCTTGTGATGCTGCTGGGCATGCTGCCCGCGCCGTCTCTGGCGGCCACGCAGCAGGAACCCACGGCGACCTACTGCCCCAGCGGGCGCAGCGGGAACCACACGCACTCTTTCACGGAATGGGACGAGATGCTGACCCCGACCTGCACCGAGGCGGGCAGCCGTTCCCGCTGGTGCCAATACTGCTGGTATGAGGAAAAACAGGCCATCTCCGCGCTCGGCCACAGCTGGGGCGCCTGGAGCACCATCCAGGAGGCCACCTGTTCCGCCGAGGGCAGCCGCCTGCACACCTGCACCGTCTGCGGCGCGACCGAGACGGGAGCCATCCCCAAGAAGGAACACACCTGGGGCAAATCGACGGTCCTGGTCGATCCCACCTGCTCCTACGAGGGCACCATCGCCGTCACCTGCCAGGTCTGCGGCACGCAGGAGACCCGCGCGGTGAGCCGCCTCCCGCACACCTGGAGCGAGTGGACGGTCACGGCCGAGCCCACCTGCACCCAGGAGGGCAGCCGCGAACGCGTTTGCTCCGTCTGTGGCCAGAAGGAGACCGAGAGCCTCCCCATGCTCCCGCACACCTACGGCGATTGGACCGCCATCACCGCCGCCACCTGCACCTCCTCCGGCGAGGAGAAGGGCGTCTGCCAGGTCTGCGGCCATGAAGAAATCCGCGCCGTCGCCCAGCTGAGCCACTCCTACGGCGCGTGGAACGTGATCAGCCCGCTGACGGACCTCTCCCTGGGCGTGCGCGAGCGCGTCTGCCAGGCGTGCGGCGTCATCGAGCACGTGGAGGAAGAGCCCGCCGGCACGCTGCACCGCGGCGACAAGGGCCCGTCCGTCGTACAGCTGCAGAAGGCCCTCAACAACGCTGGCTTTGATTGCGGCTACGCGGATGGCGATTTCGGTGGACTGACCGAGAACGCCCTCAAGAATTTCGAGAAGGAGAACGGCTTCCCCGAGGACGGCATCGGCTGGCCGGGCTTCCTGCGCATGATCCTGCCCGACGGCACGGAGGTCCCGGAGGACATGACGCTCGCCGCGCTTCTCGACGCGACCGCGGGTACGAAGTTCGCCGAGGACGATTTGGTCTGGTTCGAGATCACCCTCGTCAACAAATACGCCGAGGACATCACCGAATTCACCATCTACCAGAAAACGACGAACGCCGCGGGCACGAGCGAATGGCAGGGCGTCTACACCGGCGGCGCGCTGGCCGCCGGCGGGGAAGCGAAGGCCCCGGTCCAATACACCGTCTCTTTCGCGGACGCCGAAGGCGCGTGGGTGAACCTCGAGTGGTACGCTTCCGCGAAGACCGTCTC
This sequence comes from uncultured Eubacteriales bacterium, assembly GCA_902782795.1. Taxonomy (GTDB): domain Bacteria; phylum Bacillota; class Clostridia; order Christensenellales; family Aristaeellaceae; genus UBA1224. The sequence goes on from CACZOT010000085.1 coordinate 1,761, forward strand.
CGGAACGACCATCTATTCCAACGCGGATTTCTGGACGCTCGACTGCTCCAGCAGCCTTCCCGACATCAATATCTTCCCGGAGGAGTCTCCGGTCACGCCGTTCGCTCCGGGCGCGAACATCCCGATATCCATCGGCGTGCTCAACGAGAGCGAAGTGCCCGTCAAGGTCCTCTCGATCGTCGCGGGCGAAAACGATATCATCGAGGATCGGACCTGGATGCATGAGGCTCTCGAGCCCCACATGCTCTACCACTTTGACCTGACCATGGTCCTGAGCGATTACGAGGCCGCGCAGGACGAAGCCTACCATACCATCACGATCACCGTCGTGGACGACGCGACGGGCGAGCACGCCACGGACGGCGCGCACGTCTTCGCGGTGCGCAAGGTCGAAGGCGCGTCCATCTGCCTCATTCCCGAGGATACCACCAGCATGCACGGCGATCTGGGAGACTGGGTCAGCGTGCCGATCCTCGTGGTCAACAACGGCACGGCGGACCTCGCCGTGGACGGTTTCGATTCGCTGTACACCAATTTCTCCCTGACGGGCGACACCTTCTCCTTCGACGATCAGTACAAGACCCTCTTCGCGGCCGGAGATTCCTTCTGGCTCAACCAGGAGGTCCTGGTCAGCCTGTACGACGTGAAGGAAGGCGCGGTCAAGCGCTGGACCGAGCCCATCGCCCATAAGGCGGGCGACGCGGGCGCCAAGGTGTCGGACCAGGTCTCCTTCTCGTTCGGATTCGACGGCCCCATTGCCGACGTGACGCTCAACCTCAGCCAGGTGACGCCGGGCCAGGAGACCTGGACGCCGGATGCCAGCGGCAAGATCGCCGATATCGAGTACAGCGGCCTTCTGTCCAACGTCGGCGACCGCACGGTGCTCGTCCGGTCCCTGTCCGGGTATCTCTACCCGGATACCGAGGCCTCCGTCGAGTTCAAGAAGTTCGACCCGCCGCTGGTCCTGCCGGGTAAGTCGACCCTGCCCGTCGCCCTGACGGTGCACCTGACCGACGCAAACATCACCCCCGGCAGCGCTACCGAGACGATCGACGGCCTGATCGAACTGGATATCCACGCCTCCCTCGCCGACGAGAGCGCCCCGGACGTGACCTACGATTCCAGCAACGAGGTGTCCTTCCAGTACAAGATCAAGAACGACGCCTTCTCCTGGGCCCCGCCCACCGAGGTGAGCCCGGCCAGCGCAGAAGCCGAGGCAGAGGAGTACGACATCAGCCACATGGGCGTGTTAAAGGGCGTCGTGAACAAATCCGCCCTGTCGTCGAAGTACTACTGGCTTTCCAACCCCTTCTGCGTGAACGAGACCATCCAGTACGCGATTGAGGTGTACTGCTTCAAGAGCGAGAACATGTACGATATCGAGGTCGTGGACGAGTGCCAGGGCGTGGAGACCGTCATCGCGACGATCCCCCAGCTCTCGGGCTCGGATCCCGTCCCGACGTACCTCTTCACGCACACGGTCACGCCGGAGGACGCCCAAATCGGCGTGGTGCGCAACCGCGTCTGGGTCACCTTCCGGCCGGAGGGCAGCGAAGAGCGGCTCAAGTGCGAGCCCTACTGGGCGCCGGACTGCGAGATCATCGATCTGCCCGCGCCTTCGGGCACGCTCTCCGAGGACATCCAGGTCGTCAAGAGCGCGTCCTATGACGGCCACCCGGTGCTGCCGACGGTGCCGAACCACGTGCCCGAGAACACCGAGGTCACCTACGAGATCAAGCTCACCAACACCACCAAGAAGACCATCGAGAACATCTTCGTGATCGATCCGCTCTCCGGCACGCCGGCCCCCACGGCCTTCGCGACCGTCGCGTCCCTGGCTCCGGGCGAGTCCACGACGGTGAAGTACAACTACACGGTCGATCACGACGACGTGGTGCGCGAATTCGTCTTCAACACCGCCGTCGCCACCTGGGTCGACGAGAGCGGCGCGCCCCTGTTCAATTACGACCAGTGCAAGTTCGATACCACCCTGCCCAGGCTGGTCGTCACCAAGACCGTCACCAGCGAGGCCATGCACCCGAAGGGATACGAGGAAGGCGAGACCGTCCATTACAAGATCGACGTCACCAATACGATGGCCGAGGACCAAGCGGTTGTCGAGGTGCGCGATCATCTCTACGCCACACCGGAAAACCCGAAGGGCTATCTGACCACCTCGACGGTGGAGATCCCCCACGGCGAGACGCGCTCCTTCGAGTTCGATTACATCGTCACCAAGGACGACGTGGACGCCGGAAAGATCGTCAACGTGGCGGTGGTGGACTGGCCGCTGAACGAGTCCTTCCAATCCAACTCGGTGGAGACGCCCACCGTCGGAAAGCCGGCGAATGTCCTCGTGGACGATCTTCTGACCAACAGCAGCACCATCGCCGACGGCTGGGCGCTCTATGAGACCGCCCAGGGCGTCATCAAGCTCTGGACCGTCAGCGAGGTCCCGGTCACGAACGTGAAGGTGTACGAGCTCCGGAACGAAATGACCTACGAGGAGCGCGTGCTCATTGACACCGTCCCCCTGCTGGAGCCCATGACTGTGGACCCGGTGACCGGCGAAACGGCCCTCCATCCCGTGGAGCTCCCGCCCTGGTCGATGACCGTCGCCCAGGAGGACGTGGACCGCGGCTACATGTTCCACAAGGTGATTATAGAATGGGATGACCCCATTACCGGCTCGCATATGTCGCAGGGAACCATCGGCATCAACATGCCCACCATCTCCGGCGGCATCGAGATCTACAAGAGCGAGGATTCCACTCCGCTCGATCCCTCCCTGGGCTATCAGCTCGGCGAGAAGGCCTCGGGCACCATCACCGTGGAGAACCACAGCCACGTCGCCTACCACAGCGTCGCGGTGTACGATCTGCCCAACGGCGATACCGAAGGCACGCTCCTGGGAACGATCCCCACGCTCCTGCCCCTGGCCACGCAGACTCTGTCCTGGGAGATGACCGTCTCGCAGGAGGATATCGACCGCGGATCCATGACCAACGGCGCGCGCGTCGTCTGGAAGGACCCGTACACCGAGGAGGAGCATACCAACGAGGCGCCGGAGATCTCCATGCCCACCTGGGGCGAGAAGACGCCCGTCTACGGCGGCATCTACATCTACAAGGAAGTGGTGAACGTCCCCGCCAACGACATGTTCTTCGTGGAAGGCGAGACCATCCAGTTCAAAGTGTTCGTCTCCAACCCCACCGGCAAGAACCTGACCGATTACGTCATCTACGAGCCCATGTCCCCCGGCGGCGTGCTCGCCTCGGGCGGCGCGGCGGCGGCGGGCGCGGTGCTCGCGGACGACATCGTACCCTACTGGGTGACCGGGATCGACGCGGTGGACGGCAGTGTCACGAACGTCGTCACCGTCCACGCCATCGCTGAGGACGGCACCAAGTATATCGCCATGAGCGAGCCCGTCAAGGCGCTCACCGGCATCGAGGGCGATTATATCCTCGAAAAGACTGTGGATTGGAAGCCCAAGAACGGCTACTTCTACACCGAGGGCGAGGCCATCGATTACGAGATCTCCTTCACCAACAATTCCGACCACGTCGTGGACGAGGTGGGCATTAGCGACTGGTTCGACGTGTACGGCCCCACGAGTTATGATCCCATCTACTCCGTCGGCCCGGGCGAGACGGTCTCCGTCAAATTCCAGTGGACCGTCAATTATGACGATTGCGTCCGCGGCGGCCTCGTCAACTATGCCCAGGCAGTCGTCTGGTACGACACCATCCCGATGCACATGAACGCCATCCCCGTGGTCGTCATGACGGGCTTCAACAAGCCCAAGCCGAAGCCCACGCCCATACCCGAGCCCGCGCCCGAAACCACCCCCACGCCCGAAGCCACCCCCGCGCCGGAGGAGCCCGCGAAGGAATACTGCGAGCGCACTCTCACTGGCAAGGGCATGAACGTGCGCGAGTATTCGCTCGAGTACTGCCAGGAGCACGCCGCCATCGCCGAGGCCGTCCGGGCCCTGGTCGACCAGGGCGCGCCGGACGCCTGGGAGCAGGCCGTGGCCCTCTGGACCGAGGCCGTGAACGCCGAGTATGACGAATTGATCGCCGCGTCCACCGAGACCGGCAAGGCCCTGCTCATGGACGAGCGCGTGCTGTTCTTCATCCAGCTCGACTGCCGCAGGGCGTCCCTGGAGCAGGAGGCCCCGGAGAACGCCGCAATGCTCATCTCCGAACAGCTCATGAACAAGTGCGCCGACCTCTGCTACGAGGCCCACGCCGAGACCGAGGAGCGCTCCGACAGCCAGTACAACGGCCTCTGGACGGAGACGATCGCCCCCGAGGCGGCCGAGACCTGCCTGCGCGTCGTCGCGGCGGACGGGACTCTGGTCCGCTACCAGGAGGACCTCTGCCAACGCCACCGCAAGCCCGAGCAGACGGTCGATGCCCTGCTCCGGGACAGCGATTCCCTCGAGAAGCGCGCCAACGCCTGGCAGAGCGCCAAGCATCTCTGGCTCGTGGAGCTGGACGCCCTTACCAACGAGAAATACCTCGCCGCGGACGCCGCGGGCAGGGCGATCATCGCCGCGGAGCGCGTCTCCTTCGGCAACTGGCTCAATGCCAGGGAGACTCTCCTGCAGCTGATGTACCCCGGCCGGCCGGAGATCGTGAACGAGGTCATCGCCGATACCATCCGCGCGCGCGTGATCGATCTTTGCGGCAAGTAACCAAGCCCCAGCAGGCCCCGCGGGGGAGCGCGGCTCTCTCCGCGGGGCGTCCGATCCGGCAGAGAAAGGAAGCGGAACGATGAAAAAAGCGATCATCATGCTCCTGGCGCTGGCCCTCCTCGCCTTCACGGCCCAGGCCGACATCAGCGCCGAGGACGCGGAACTGTACGCGGGCGAATGGACCCTGACGGAGGTGTCCATCCAGGACGTGGCCCACACGCCCGAGGAAGTGGGCCTGAGCGCGGTGCTGACGCTGAACGCGGACGGCACGGCGGAAATGCTCAGCAGCGTCACGACCGAGCCGGGCCTCTGGATCGTGGCGGACGGCGTCGTCTCGGTGAAGCTGGAGGAATCCGGCGCCACCGAGCTCACTCTCGTGGACGGCGCGCTCGTCGCCTCGGAGGACGGCATCTCCATGACCTTCCGGCGCGGCGGAGGAGAGGAAGCCGCCCCCGCCGAGCTCAGCGAAGTGGAAATCGCCAAATTCGCGGGAGAGTGGCGCTTTACCGGGGGAACGAACCAGGGCGAAGCGTTTACGCCCGAGGAGATGGGCATGACGGCCTCGATGACGCTGAACGCCGACGGAACGGTCGTCATGACCGTCGGCGGCGAGAGCATCGACGGCGAAACCATCGACGACGAGATCGAGCAGGGCACCTGGACCGCGGCGGGGGAGACCGTCACCGTGACGCTGCCCCAATCCGGCGCGCAGGATCTCACCCTCGTGGACGGCGCGCTCGTCGCCTCGGAGGACGATATCTCCATGACCTTCCAGCGCGCGGCCTCGGAAGAGCCCGAACCGGAACCCGAACCAGAGCCCGAGCCTGAACCGGAGCCCGAGCCCGCGGCCTTCGCGGGCGGCTCGTACCGCTGCACGGAAGCGATCGTCAGCGGCTGCAGGGTGGAGCTGTCCGGCGAATACACCGCGAACCTCTCCTCCGACGGCGGCGCCGAGATCGTCCTGGCGGGCATGAAGCTCGAGGGCCTCCGCTGGACCGAGGAGGACGGCGCCGTCGTCGTGCCGCTCATCGGCGCGCGGCAGTTACGCTTCGTCCCCGGCGCGGAGGGCTTCGAAGTGGATTACGCCGCATCGGTCCGCCTGCTGTTCAAGGCCGAGTAAAGCAGACATACGCCAAGAGCCGCCCCTTTCAAGGGCGGCTCTTTCCTTGCGTCAACGGGGCAAACATGGTATGATAGCGGCAGGGGGTGCTGCCGCGTGGTGAAGATCTTGTTCGTCTGCCTGGGAAACATCTGCCGCTCTCCGATGGCGGAATTCGTCATGAAGAAGCGGGTGGCCGAAGCGGGTCTGGCGTCCGGGTTCGAGATCGCCTCCGCCGCCACGAGCGACGAGGAGCGCGGAAACCCCGTCTATCCCGCCGCCCGGGAGGAGCTCGCGGCGCACGGCGTCTCCTGCGCGGGGAAGACCGCCCGCCCGCTGCTGCCGGAGGACTACGCCCGCTGGGATCTGCTGATCGGCATGGAGGAGCGCAACCTCCGCTCCATGCGCCGTATCTGCGGCGGCGACCCGGAGGGCAAAATGGCGCGCCTGCTGGATTACACCTCCGCGCCGGGCGATATCGACGATCCCTGGTTCACGGGGCGCTTTTCCGAGGTGTACGGCCAGATCGAAGCGGGCTGCGCGGCGCTGTTGGAGCGGATCGTCAAGGAAAAGGAAATGGGAGGAAAGTGGGAATGATCCGGCATATCGTTCTGTTCAAGATCAAAGAGGAATACAAAAGCGAGCTTCCGCAGCTGGTAGCAAATTTCAAGGCCATGAAGGGCCGCATCGAGGGCATGCTCGATCTGGAAGCGGGCCAGGACGTGTACCACAGCGAGCGTTCCTACGACCTGGCGCTCATCACGGTCTTCGACAGCATGGAATCCTTCCAGGCGTACCAGACCCACCCGGTCCACATGCCCGTGAAAAAACGTATGCATGAGGTGCGCGAGGCCTCCGTCGCCTGCGATTTCCTCATGGATTGACCCGCCTGAACGCGCTCGCGTCTCTTTCCGCCCAGGGAAGGGGCGCTTTGCTTTACGCGCCGGAGAGCGGATCGCCGCGAGATCATGAGGAAGCGCGGGGCGCCTCGAAGGGGGAGCCCCTTGCAAGGCGGGCGCGCATCTGATACTATGGGAACGGGGGTACCCAACATCGAGGGAGTGTATCTGCATGATCCTGACGGGCAAGGAAGATCTGCGGGTCAGAAAGACCATCACCGGCATCAAGGCCGCCTTCGAGGCGCTGATCTGCGAGAAGGAGTACGAGCGGATCACGGTAAAGGAGCTCTGCGACCGGGCACAGGTGAACAAAAAGACCTTCTACCACTACTACGAGACGCTGGACGCGCTCCTGGCGGAACTGCAGAGGGAGCTGTCCTCCGCGTATCTGGAGCGCATCAAGGGCTTCCGGCTGCCGGAGGAGCTGGACAGGGTGAACCTGGAGTTCTTCCTCTATTCCGCGGAACAGGGCACGGCCTATGAGAAGATCACCATCAGCGGCGTGTACCGCGCCATCCGGGACGAGATGATCGCGGACGTGAACGACGCGGGCTGGGGGAGATCGGAGGCGTTCCGGAAGCTGAGCGGCTACGAACAGCGCATGCTGCTGACCTTCGTCAACAACGCCTGCCTGGGCGCGTATCGCCAGTGGGTCGAGGACGGCAAGCGCATGCCCCTGGAGGACGTCATCGAAATGACCAACCGCCTGGCGCTGGGCGGAGTTAGGAGCTTTTTCCAATGAAGACGAGAAAACTGCGCAACCTGACCGTTTCCGAGGTGGGCATGGGCTGCATGGCCTTTTCCCACGGCTATGGACAGATCCCGGAGGAGGAATACAGCGTCGAGGCCATCCGCAACGGATACGCGCACGGCTGCACCTTCTTCGATACGGCGGAGGTCTACAGCCCGGGGCTGTCTGGCATTGGGCACAACGAGCGGATCGTCGGCAAAGCGCTCAAGGACGTGCGGGAAAACGTAGTCATCGCCACGAAGCTCTTTCTGGGCGAGGGCCCCGTATAC
>CACZOT010000086.1 GCA_902782795.1 uncultured Eubacteriales bacterium
CCAAATGGTTGCGGGGGAGGGATTTGAACCCTCGACCTCCGGGTTATGAGCCCGACGAGCTACCGGACTGCTCTACCCCGCGACATCTTCGCTTCTCGCGACAAAGGATATTCTAGCAGAAGAGAGCCGGTCTGTCAAGCCCCAAATCTGTAAAAAGATGCGCCGGTGTTGCCCTATCCGGGGAAATGCGCTACAATAAAGAGGAAACAAGCGCCCGCGAGGGCGACGGAGCAAATGAAAAACGGGGAGGACGCAAGAGATGGACAAGCAGACCCTGACTGGCGAGATCCGCGCGCTGTATGGCGAGCGCGGCGGCGAGGACGTAAAGCAGCTGGCGCGTTACGAGAAGCTGGCGGCGGCCCACAAGGAGCATTTCGGCGACCGCGAGGGCATGCTCTTCGTCTCGGCGCCGGGCCGCACGGAGATCGCCGGCAACCATACCGACCACAATAACGGCCGCGTGCTGGCGGCGTCCGTGACGCTGGATACCGTCGCGGCGGTCACTCCGAACGATACCAATACCGTCACCCTCTACTCCGAGGGCTACTCCAAGGCCTTCGTGGTGGATCTTGCCCAGCTCGAGCCGGTCAAAGAGGAATACGAGAGCACCACGGCCCTCATCCGCGGCGTGGCGGCGGCCCTGAAGAACAACGGCTACAAGATCGGCGGCTTCGACGCTGCCGTCACCAGCACGGTCTTCAAGGGCAGCGGACTTTCTTCCTCCGCGGCCTTCGAGGTCATGCTCTGCTGCGCCTTCGACGCCCTTTACAACGGCTGGACCATCTCCGCCGCCGAGCGCGCCACCATGTCCAAGTTCGCCGAGAACGTGTACTTTGGCAAGCCCAGCGGCCTGCTGGACCAGATGGCCTCCTCGGTGGGCGGCCTCGTCACCATGGATTTCGAGACCGCGGACGCGAAGGTCGAGGCGCTCAGCTACGATTTCGCCTCCAAGGGCTACGCCCTGTGCGTGGTCGGCGCCGGCGGCGAGCACGGCAACCTCACCAACGAGTACGCTGCCATCCCCGCGGAAATGAAGATGGTCGCCCAGGCCCTGGGCGGCTCCGTCCTGCGCGAGATCCCCGCCGAGACCATGGAGAAGGCCATTCCCCAGCTCAAGAACAAGGTGCCGGACCGCGCCATCCTGCGCGCCATCCATTTCTACGACGAGGACGCCCGCGTGCCGGAGCTCGTCGCCGCCCTCAAGCGCGACGACCTGGAGACGTTCTTCCAGGGCATCATCGCCTCGGGCGAGAGCAGCTGGAAGCTCCTGCAGAACCTCTACGTGCACGGCGCCGCCAACCAGGAGATGGCGCTGGCGCTCGAGCTCTCCCGCCGCATGCTCCAGGGCAAGGGCGCCTGGCGCATCCACGGCGGCGGATTCGCGGGGACCATCCTCGCGTTCGTGCCGTTCGATCTGCTCGAGAGTTACGCAGCGCGCATGGACAGCGTCTTCGGCGAGAAGGCCACGACCGTGCTGGGCATCCGCCCCGTCGGCGGCGCGAAGATCGGCTGAGACAGGGCTTTTCGGGGCTTGCGGCGCTGCGCGCCGCAAGCCCCGAAAAGGCAGGGGTGATACCCCTGCACCCCATGAAAAGCAGGCGCGTCCCCGCTTGAGCCGGCACGTCCTCCAGCGCCGGAGAGTTTCAGGAACGGCGTTGAGGCCAGAGGGCATCGAACCGTTTCCCCTTTGACGGATCCCGCACTGCCCGCTCCGGCCCGCTGCGCCGCGGAAAGCGCAAAGGCAATACCGGCCTATCGGGGTGGCCCCGCCCGGCGCAACGGTCTCGCGGGCCGCCGGCCTGTCGGTTCCCGGGAAGGATCCGCGCGCGGGCAGACTGCATATCCAATTGTTCCATTTTCCAGCGAAACAGAAAGAAGTGAAGCGCATTATGATCGAAGACAACATGCCCAGAAAGGAACGGGCGATCGCGGATACCTGGCGTCTGGAAGACCAGTACGAAACCGAAGAACTCTGGGAACGGGATTTCGCTGAGGCGAGCAAAGGCCCGGAGGCCATCGCCGCGTATTC
>CACZOT010000087.1 GCA_902782795.1 uncultured Eubacteriales bacterium
AACCTGCCCCTCAAAAGAGGGGCAGGTTCCCGCCCGTCCCCATTCCTTACAGATGAAACCCCGCAAACAGCGTATCCGCAAACGGGACTCGCCCCACTCGAAAGCTTCTCCCGGCCAGATAGCCGAGCCTTCCCGCGCCGCCCTGGAAGTCAAAATCGACGCGATAGGCGTACAGCGCCTGATACCCCCGCTCGAAGCGGCTGTCGAGAACGGAGCTCCCGTATTGTGTGTCGCCGAGCAGAGGATGCCCCGCGTCTGCCATCTGCGCGCGGATCTGGTGGGTGCGTCCGGTAAAAAGCTCGCACTCCACGAGCGAGAGCCCATCCTGCTGCGCGAGCGTCCGATAGCCTGTCAAGGCCTCCTGCGCGCCGGGAGCCATCTCATGGAGGACGCGCACGCGCCTCTGCCCGGGCGTCTTGAGGATATACCCCCGCAGCGTGCCCTCGGGCGGCGTGAGCGTTCCGTGCACGGCGCACAGATAGAACTTTTTCACCTCGCGCGCCGCGATCTTGGCGTTGACGGTTTTGAGCGCTTCCTCGTTCTTTGCGGCGATGACGATCCCGCCCGTGAAGCGGTCGATGCGGTTGCACAGCGCCGGCGCGAAGGAATCACGGCGACGGGAATCATACTCGCCCTTCTGGTAAAGGTAGGCCTGGATATGGGTCAGGAGCGTATTGACGCGCTCCCGATCGTCCGGATGGGCCATCAGGCCGGGCTTTTTGTCCGCGAGGAGGATGTTCTCGTCCTCGTAGAGGATGTGCAGATGCACGCGGAAATTGGCGAGGAAGGCGTCCTCGCGCTTTTCCTCGGCGAAGAGCTCGTCCGGAAGGAACAGGCGCACCTCGTCGCCCTCCCGCAGACGGACCGCTCCATCCGTGACATGCACCCCGCCGACGCGCACGGTCTTGTTGCGCAGGGCCTTCTGGAGACCGCCCTTGCTCAGCCCCGAGGCGGTCTCAAGGAGCCACTTGTCCAGCCTCTTGCCCGCGTCGCCCGGGCCGATGGTATACTGCCTCACGCCTACTCCCCCTCTTCGGCCAGGAAGCCGTCGATGAGGGCCAACGCCTCGTCGAGCGGTTCCCCCGACATGTCCAGCCAGTGGATCTCCTTGTCGCGCCGGAACCAGGTCATCTGACGCTTGGCGAACTGACGGATGGCCACGAACAGCGCCTCGGTCATTTCCGCCTCGCTGGCGAACTCCCCGCGGATATAGCGCGTGAGGAAGCGGTACTCCAGGCCCAGCTTCATGAGGAACTCGTCGGTCGCGCCCTTATCCATCAGGCGGCGCACCTCTCCGACCATGCCCGCAGCCATGCGCCGGTCCAGCCGCTCGCGGATGCGCTCCTCGAGCACGGCGCGCGGCCAGGTGACGCCGATCTTCAAAACGTCGTATCGCGGCGCGCGCGCTCCGTGGCCGGAATCCCCGTCGTGCAGTTTTTCGAGGACACGCATCACCCGGTTGCGGTTTTTCGGGTCCACGTCCGTATCGGGCTCGGCGTCCAGGAGCATCGAATAGAGCTCCGGCGTTTCGAACGTCTCCAGATAGGCGCGGTACTGAAGGTCCGGCGGCGTATCGGAGATGACGTATCCCTCCGTGACCGCCTCCACGTACAGCCCCGTGCCCCCCACCAAGAAGGGCCGCCGCCCGCGCGCGAGGATATCGTCGATGGCTTCGTAGGCCTTTTTCTGAAAATCCGCCATGGAGAAGAACTCGTTGGGCGCGCAGATATCGATGAGATGGTGCCGTACGCCCCGCGTCTCCTCCGGGGTGATCTTTCCGCTGCCCAGATCCAGCCCGCGGAAGACCTGCCGCGAATCCGCGGAGACGATCTCGCCGCCGCGCCGCAGGGCCAGCTCCACCCCCAGGCCGCTCTTGCCGGAGGCGTTCGTGCCCACGATGGCGATCAGCTTCGGCTTTCGTTCCATACACATCCTCCTTTGCGTGCGTCACGCTTCCCATTATAGCACGGGCGAAGACTTTTTTCTCCTATCCGGCCAAAAATGATTGACAAACGATAATTTTGGTGGTATACTCTCGCCAGAAATTATCGAAAAACGATAATCCAATGTAAGGAGGGTTCCTCTATGAAGCGATGGTTCTTCACCTGCGCAGCGGCCCTGGCCGGCGCGGCGCTCGCCTTGACCGGGCTGCCCGCCCAGCCTTTCTCGCCTCTGGGATGGATCGGCGGAGGCCTGCGGGCCTTGAGTCTTTCCGGCGCGGCGGGGAACGCATCCGCCTGGGCGCTGTGGGCGGTCCTCTCGCTCCTGCCGCTGCTGGGGCTGCTCCCCAAAGGGCGCAGGCGCGGCGCGGCGGACGTCTTCTTCGTCCTGGCGGCTGTTTGCTCCTTCCCCATGTGGTATTGCCTGGCCAACCCTGGGCTCGTCGCGACACGCCTTCCGGAGGCAGCGGCCACGCCCCTGGAGCGCCTGCTCCTGACCGTGCCCGTGGCGGCGCTCCTGTGCGGAGCGGCGGCCCTGCGCTGCACCGAGGGCGGCGCCACCCGCGCCTTCCTGCGGCGCACGCGCGGGCTGCTGGTCTGCTTCATGGCCCTCGAGGCCGGCGCGGCCGCCTTCACCCTGGTTTCCGGCCTGCGCGCCGCGATTTCCGAGGGCGGCGCTTCCCTCGCCCTGGCGGCGTTCCAGGGGCTGTGCGCCCTCGCGGTCTGCGCGGCGGCTCTGGCCACGTTCAGCTCCGCGGCGGACCTCGCCCGCGCCATGGAGGGCGGCTGGTTCTCCGCGGAAGCGGAGGCGGCCCGCCTGGCCAGACTCGCGCGGCTCCAGTTGGCCGTGACGTGCGGCTCCGCGGCGCTCTCTTCCCTGGCGGGGCTTTTGTGCCTTGGCCGCGCCTCGTTCGCGCTTACGTGGGATCTCCCGCTGACGGAGCTGCTCGCCGCCCTGGCTTGCGCGCTGCTGGCGCGGTTCGTGGCCGAAGGCGCGCGCGTCAAGCGCGAGAACGACGAGTTCGTATAGGAGGCAGCGGCGTTGGGCATCGAGATCCATCTGGAAGAAATGCTGAAGTCGCGCGGCATGACCTCTCGGCAGCTGTGCGAAAAGGTCGGCATCACAGAGGCGAATATGTCGGTCCTACGCAGCGGGCGCTGCAAGGGCATCCGCCTGCACACGCTCAACCGCATCTGCTACTATCTGCGGTGCGACGTGGGAGAGATCCTGCGCTTCGACGGAAAACTTGGGGAGGATGAGGATCATGAAGAGGATTAAGCTGTTTGCGCTGATGGCGCTGGCTCTGTGCTGCCTGCTGTGCGGCTGCCAGTTCGCGCGGGAGTCCGCCGGGGCCGAGAACCCGGACCGCCTGGTGGGCGTCTCCCTGCGCGCGGATATCTGGGGCGAGCCGGACGGCGTTGACGGGGATGGCAACCCCTACTGGAACGCGCCGCAGGACGCTCCGGACGACGGGGAGGAGCCCATCGGTCCCTATGCCTTCTACATCGCCCAGGAGGAAGACGGCGTCGGCTTCCGCTGCGACGCCTGGCCGGGCGAGACGCGCGCTTCCATAAACGTCACGGACGAGGGCACGGAATACCGCGTCGAAGCGACCGCCTACGTCTGCGACGAGCGCCTTTTCGGCGAGAACTCCTACAACTCCGTCATGCTCTCGGGCATCTACCAGCGCCCGGACGGCACGCTCTACGCCGCGGACGGCAACGGCATTTCCGGTCTCATCGGCGGCTACACGCTGACCCTCTCCGAGGAGACCAGCCTCCAGAACGGCGGCGAGGGGAAGAAGGACCGAGTGGAGATCGTCGCGCATATCGAGCGGACGGACCGGCTCGTCGCGGCGCGGGTCCTGGCCTTCGATTCTGCGCACGCGCTCCTTTCCGAGACAGAGCTGGACCTCTCGCTCGACGAGATCCGGGTGGACGCGCCTTTCGGAGCGGCCTATCTCCTTCTCGAGCGGGAGATCGTGGACGCGGACGGCGCGCCTGGCGTCGCGCGGCAGGCGGCCGATCTGCCCGTCGACCCGGACAGCGCTCCCTTCACTCTCTACGTGCCCGGCGAGGACGGCTTCGCACGGCTGGTGGAGGTGCGTATATCGCAAAGGTGACGCCGGCCTTTCTTCGAAACGGGTCCCGCGGTCCTTTTCACGGACCGCGAGGCCGTTTTCCGCGTTGACAGCGCGTCCCCATGGTGCTACGATACCGGCAGAAACCAACGAACGCGGAGGGATTTCCATGAACGAGACCATGCGCGCTGACGCCGATCAGATCGTCCGCGAGGCCATCGCCGCCGTGCGGCCGGACGCCGCTGTGCGCCGCGCCTTGGAGGGCATGGAGCTCACCGGCCGCGTGGTGCTCATCGCCGCGGGCAAAGCGGCTTGGCAGATGGCCAAAACCGCCCACGAGCGCCTCGGGCCGCGCGTGGACAGGGGCGTCGTCGTCACGAAATACGGCCATGTGATGGGCCCCATCGCCGATTGGGTGTGCTTCGAGGCAGGCCATCCCGTGCCGGACGAGAACTCCTTCCGCGGCACGCAGGCCGCCATCGACGCCGTTTCCGGGCTATCCACCCGCGACACCGTGCTTTTCCTCCTCTCGGGCGGCGGCAGCGCGCTCTTTGAAAAGCCGCTGATCCCCGCGGCGGAGCTCCAGGCCGTCACGCAGAGCCTGCTCGCCTGCGGCGCGGACATCGTGGAGATGAACACCATCCGCAAGAGGCTCTCCGCCGTGAAGGGCGGGCGCTTCGCCCAGCTGTGCGCGCCCGCGCGGGTGGAGGCAGTCGTCCTTTCGGATATCCTCGGCGATCCTCTGGATATGATCGCCTCCGGCCCGGCCTGCGCAGATTCGTCCACCTGCGCCGACGCCCGCCGCGTCGCGGAGAAATACCGCCTCCCGCTCTCGGAGGCGACGCGCGCCCTGCTCGATATCGAGACGCCCAAGGAGCTTTGCAACGTGCGCACGCAGATCACCGGCTCCGTGCGCGAGCTGTGCGCGGCGGCGGCGGCCTCCTGCGCGGCGCTCGGCTACGAGCCCGTCCTCCTCACCGACCGTCTGGCCTGCCAAGCGCGCGAGGCGGGCAGCTTCCTGGGCTCCATCCTGCGCACGCACGCGGGCGGAGGCCGGGCCCTGGCGTTCATCGCGGGCGGCGAGACGGTGGTTCGTCTCACGGGGAGCGGCCTCGGCGGGCGCAACCAGGAGTTGGCGCTCGCGGCCGCGCCGGAGATCGCAGGGCTCTCGGGCGCGGCGATCTTTTCCGTGGGCAGCGACGGCACCGACGGCCCAACCGACGCCGCGGGCGGCTACGCGGACGGCGGAACCCGCGCCCTTCTGGCCGCGCAGGGTCTGGAGATCGACGCTGTCCTCGCCGAAAACGATTCCTACCACGCCCTGGAAAGGACCGGCGGGCTGATCGTCACCGGGCCGACGGGCACGAACGTCAACGACGTCGCCGTGGCGCTGCTGCGCGGCTGACCGGCGGTCAGGGAATGACGGAGGAGAAGCATGGAGATCACTCTGGAGCAGCTGACGCGCGAAAACTACTCCCACGCGCTTTCGATCCGGCGGGAAGACATTCCCGAGGCCTGGGTGGATTCCGCCGCGCACCTGATGGAAGTGACCGAGTATGGCCTGGCGCATCATTTGATCGGGCATACGTATCTGGCCCGGTACGGCGGGGAGTACGTCGGTATCATCATGATCGGCGAAGCCCTGTCCTGGGATACGGATCCTGCCGAAATGCGCGGGAAGCCGTTTTACCGGGTCATGGGGTTCGTCGTGGATCGGGAATACCGGAACAGAGGGCTCGGCGGCGAGATCCTGGAGCGCGCGGTCGAACAGGTATACGCTGAGTTCGGGCGGCGCTCGCTGGCCCTGGGAGTCCACAGGGACAATCGCCGCGCGGGCAGGTTCTATGAGCGCCACGGTTTTCGGCCGACAGGCGTCTGGGAAGGAAACGACGAATACTATCTCCGCCTGCTGGAGGATTGACGCAGCGGCGCAGAAAAGGGGCGGGCCAAACGGCCCGCCCCTGCGTTTTGACCGATAAACGTCAGATGCCCATATCCTTTTTCACCTTGGCGAAGCAGGAAACGGCGAAATCCAGGTCCTCCTTGGTGTGGCCCGCGGAGACCTGCGTGCGGATGCGCGCCTTGCCCATGGGCACAACAGGGTAGCTGAAGCCGACCACGTACACGCCCTCCTGGAGCATCCGGGCGGCGAACTCCGCGGCGACCTTGGCGTCGTAGAGCATCACGGCCACGATGGGGTGCGTGCCGGGCAGGACGTCGAAGCCCACGGAGGCGAGCTTCTCGCGGAAGTAGCGGGTGTTCTCGTGCACCTTGTCGCGCAGGGCGGTGCTCTCCGTCAGCATATCGAAGGTCTTGCTGGCGGCGGCGACGATGGCCGGAGCCACGGTGTTGGAGAAGAGGTAGGGACGGGAGCGCTGGCGCAGCAGATCCACGATCTCCTGGCGGGCGGAGGTGTAGCCGCCGCTCGCGCCGCCCAGGGCCTTGCCCAGCGTGCCGGTGATGATATCCACACGGCCCTGCACGCCGCAGTACTCGGCGGTGCCGCGGCCGGTATCGCCCATGAAGCCCACGGCGTGGCTGTCGTCCACCATGACCAGGGCGTCGTACTCGTCCGCCAGGTCGCAGATGGCCTTGAGGTTGGCGATGTAGCCGTCCATGGAGAAGACGCCGTCGGTGGCGATCATGCGGATGCGGCAGTCCTTGGCTTCCTCGAGCTTGGCGCGCAGGTCGTCCATATCGTTGTTCTTGTAACGGAAGCGCTTGGCCTTGCACAGGCGCACGCCGTCGATGATGGAGGCGTGGTTGAGCTCGTCGGAAATGATGGCGTCCTCGGCGCCCAGCAGCGTCTCGAAGAGGCCGCCGTTGGCGTCGAAGCAGCTGGAGTAGAGGATGGTATCGTCCATGCCCAGGAAGTTGGAGATCTTCTTCTCCAGGTCCTTGTGCAGCTGCTGCGTGCCGCAGATGAAACGCACGGAGCTGAGGCCGAAGCCCCACTCATCGTAGCTGGCCTTCGCCGCGGCGATGAGCTCCGGGTTGTCGGACAGGCCGAGATAGTTGTTGGCGCACATATTCAGCACGCCGCGCTTCTCGGTAGTATCGATGCGGGCGCGCTGGGGCGTGGTGATGACGCGCTCGTTCTTGTACGTGCCGGAGGCCTTGATCTCCTCCAGGGTATTGCGGAAGGCGTTGTAGGCGCTCTTCATGGCGAAATATCCTCCCCGTTACTTTTTCGTGGTCCAATCCATGACCACCTTGCCGCTGTTGCCGCTGTCCATGGCCTCGAAGCCTTTCTGGAACTCGGTATAGTGGATGCGGTGGGTGATGATGGGGCTCAGGTCCAGCCCGCCTTCGACCATGGCGGACATCTTATACCAAGTCTCGAACATCTTGCGGCCGTAAATGCCCTGGATGGTGAGGCCCTTGAAGATGATCTCGTTCCAGTCGGCCTTGACGTTGGGCCCCTGGATGCCAAGAAGCGCGATCTTGCCGCCGTTGCGCATGAGGGCGAGCATGCTGCTCAGCGCCGCGCCGGAGCCGCTCATCTCCAGGCCCACGTCGAAGCCCTCGTGGATATTCAGGCTCGGGAAGTGATCCTCGATGGATTCCTTGCCGATATTGATGGTGCAGGTCGCGCCCATCTTGCGGGCCAAGCCCAGGCGGTATTCGTTCATATCCGTGACGACGACGCTCCTGGCGCCGTTGCGGCGGCAGATGGCGGCGGCCATGATGCCGATGGAGCCCGCGCCGGAGATGAGCACGTCCTCGCCCACCACGTCGAACATGAGGGCGGTGTGGGTGGCGTTGCCAAAGGCGTCGAAGAAGGCCACGACGTCCTCGTCCAGAGCCGGGTCGATGGGGATCACGTTGGTCGCGGGGATGCAGATATATTCCGCGAAGGCGCCGTCCCTGTTCACGCCGACGCCCTTGGTGAACTTGCACCACTGGCCGTTGCCGGAACGGCAGTTGCGGCAATGGTGGCAGACGATGTGTCCCTCGCCGGAGACCCTCTGGCCGATCTCCAAGCCCGTCACGCCCGGGCCGAGCTCGGCGATCTCGCCGACGTACTCATGGCCGATGGTGAGCGGCGGGTTGAGGTTCTTCTGGCTCCATTCGTCCCAGCGGTAGATGTGCAGGTCCGTACCGCAGATAGCCGTCTTGTGGATCTTGATGAGCACTTCGCCCATGCCGGGCTCCGGGACGGGAACACGCCGCAGCTCAAGACCGGGTGCTGCGGAAGGCTTGACGATGGCATCCATCATTCTCATATGCGTCTTGCGCCTCCATATCGTTGCGATCGGGGGGAGGATCCCCCACCCCTTATCATACCATTTTCCCGGCAAATTGCCAACATCTTCTTTTTGCTTTCCCGAAAAGAGGCGGGTTTTACCGAAACGCTACACAGAACCCCCAAAACGGCGTATAATGGAAATGGCGGACAAGCGAGCAAAAGGAACGAAAGCGATATGAGCGAAAATCGAAAATGGAAAAACCCCCTCTTTAACTTTTCGGGCATCCGCTTTCAGGAGCCCGTACCTTCCGCGAAGGGCCTCTATCGGCAGAACCTGGCCATCGCCCTGCCGGCCACGGTCGAAGGCGCGCTGCTTTCCATCATCGGCTCCATCGATACGATGATGGTGGGCCGCCTGGGCCCGGCGGCCATCGCCGCCGTGGGCCTGACGAACCAGCCGCGCATGGTGCTGCTCATCCTCGCGCAGGCGCTGTGCGTGGGCACGACAGCCCTGGTGGCGCGGCGCAAGGGCGCGGGCGACCGGGCCGCGGCCAACGCGGTGCTCTCCCAATCCATGTACGTGATGACGCTGCTCGGCGCGATCATGATGTGCCTGGGCTTTTTCGGCGCTAGGCCCTTCATGCGCTTCGCCGGAGCGAACGAGGATACGCTGGAGCTCTCCGTGCAGTATTTCCGCATCATCTCCCTGGGGCTGATGTTCAACTGCTGGTCGCTGTGCCTGTGCGCCGCGATGCGCGCCATCGGCAAGACGACCATCACCATGGTGACGAACATCACGGCGAACCTCGTCAACGTCTTTCTCAACTACTGCCTCATCGGCGGGCATCTCGGCTTCCCGGCCCTGGGCGTGCGCGGCGCGGCCATCGCCACGGCGACGGGCACGGCGGTCTCCTGCGCCATCGCCTTCGGCTTCGCCCTGAAAAAGGACGGCTACCTGCGCCTGCGCGTCTCCTTCCCGCCCAAATTCGATGGGGAGACCATGCGCGGCCTGATGACGGTCGGCTCCGGCTCCATCGCCGAATCCGCCTTTTTGCGCATCGGCTTTCTGATGACCTCCAAGCTCGTCGCGGGCATCGGCACGGCGGAGTTCGCCGCTTACCAGATCGTCTCGCAGGTGACGAGCCTCTCCTTTACTCTGGGCGACGGCGTGGCCACGGCTGGGGCCACCATGGTCGGCCAGAGCCTCGGCGCCCGGCGGCCGGATATCGCCCGCGCCAACGTGACGATCGCCCGCCGCCTCTCCTACATCACGTCCGCTTTGCTGATGGCTTTGATCCTCGTCTTCCGCACCAGCGTCGGCCGTCTGTTCACCACGGACGAGGCCGTCCTCACGGGCGTGGCCCTCGCCTTCTGGCCGGTGCTGCTGGGCGTTCTGCCCCAGAACGGCCGCGTGGTCTTCTCCGGGTGCCTGCGCGGCGCGGGCGACGTGAAGTACGTCGCGGCCTGCGCGCTCATCAGCGTGACGGTGCTGCGGCCCATCTTCACCTGGCTCTTCTCCTACCCCATGGACGCCGCCCTGCCTGCCTGGCATTTCGCCGTGACCGGCCCGTGGATCGCCTTCACGGTAGACGCCTGGATCCGCGATCTGTTGCTGCTCCGGCGTGTGCGCCGCGGCGAATGGCTGCAGATCCGCCTGTAGAGCGGGTGATCGTCTTCCCCCGCGCGCCGGTTTCTCAGAAAAGAACAAGCCCTGCGCTCCCCCTCGACAGGGGCGCAGGGCTTGTTCTATCTTTGAGGCGCCGTTTTGCTTAAAGGACAAAGCGAAAGACGCAGGTGTGGGTCATACCGTCTTTGCGCATATCGTTGTCCGGCGGGAGCGGGGCGATCTCGATCAGCTCGCCGCCCAGTCCCTCCAGCGTGCGCCGGGAGGGCAGGTTGTCCGGATCGCAGCCGATATAGAGATACTCCATCCCGTGCCGACGCGCCAGGCCGAACAGAAGGCGGCAGGCCCGCGCCGCATAATGATGGCCGCGGTACGGCGGATCGACCGCGTAGCCGATGTGGCCGCCGTAGTACAGCCCTTTCGTATAGCCGACGCGCAGGTCGCACTTGCCCATGGCGTTCCCGTCCAAGTCGCAGATGCGGAAATGGTAGGCGGGAACCCAGCCGCGTACGGGATCGGCCTCGCAGACGCGGTCAAGCGCGAGGCGAATCGTTCCGTCCGTCAGATCAGACGTGTCCAGAAATTCCAACGCTCTCTCCCCTTTTAGTGGATGTCGTCCAGCATGGCGACGCGGCGGGCGTGGCGGCCGCCCTCGAAGGGAGTGGTGAGGAAGATCTTCACCAGGCGCTGGGCCCGCTCCAGGGTGACCACGCGAGCGCCGATGCCCAGAACGGTCGTGTTGTTGTGGCGGCGGGTGTACTCCGCGGTGTACTCATCCGAGCAGCAGATCGCCCGCACGCCGGGCACACGGTCCGCCGCGAGGGAGATGCCCGCGCCGGTCCCGCAGATGACGATGCCCAGCTTGCAATCGCCGCTGGCGACGGCGCGGCCGACTTTTTCGCCGTAGACGGGATAATCCACGCTCTGGGTGGAATCGCAGCCGAAGTCCACGGGCTCGAAGCCCCATTCCTTCATGGATTCGATCAGACCGAGCTTGAGGTTGTAACCGAGATGGTCGTTGCCGATGGCGACGCGCATAACACAAGTCCTCCGTTTGCGGCACGCTTCCGCGCCGTTGCTATCGCCGCTATCATAGCCCGGCGCGGCCTGCCTGTCCAGCCATATTGCGTTAATTAGAACCAGCCCAGGCTCTTGAGCGCGAAGACGAACAGGAACACCGTCAGGGCCGAGAAGGCCGTCGAGAAGACGACCGCCTCGGTGGCGAGATCCGCGTCGCCGCCCATCTGCTGGGCCATGATGGCGGAGTTGACCGCCGTCGGTGCACCGAAGATGATGAGAACGCTGGCCAGCTCCACGTTGCGGTAGCCAAGCAGCGCCGCTATGGCCACGGCGATCACCGGGAAGACGACCAGCTTTCCCAGAACGCACAGGGCCAGCTGGCGCACGTGCGCGCCGGTCTTGGAAAAATCGATCGAGGCGCCCAGGAGGAACAGGGCCAGCGGCGTCGCGACCTTGCTCAGATCGTTGATCGGCGTCTGCAGGATGGCCGGAATATAGCGGTGCAGGCCGGTCAGCAGGAGGACAAGGCCCAGGAGCGAGCCGATAATCAGCGGATTGCGCAGGATCTTCCTGACGATCTGCCCCGCGTCCGCCTTGCCGCCGCGGAAGGTCTCCAGCGCCACCACGGCCAGCACGTTGAAGGTCGGCACCACCACAGCCACCAGGAGCGAGGCCACGCTCGTATCCTGGTTCGGGAAAATGGCCGCCACCAGCGGGATGCCGAAATAGGCGTAATTGCTGCGGAAGATGGCCTGCATCATCACGCCGCACTTGGAGCGGTCCGGCTCGATCCGCGGGATGGTGAAAAAGAGGATGAAGAACATCGCCAAAATGCCGACGATGGCAAAGAGGAAAATGCCCGGATTCATGAGCGATTCCAGCGAGGAGGTGTAGATGTTCTTGCACAGGAGCACCGGCAGGAACACATGGAAGACGATGCCGTTCATCTTCCGGGCAAGCTCGCCGTCCATGAGGCCGATGGCGCGGGTGAAATAGCCCACCGCCATGACGATGAACAGCGGCAGGACGATCTCCAGCGAAAGGACGAGGTTCTCCATTTGCATTTCCCCTTTTTGCGGCACTTTTTCAAAAAACGCCCGCGCGGACCAAAAGCGCGCGGGCGTTGGAAAACAGGGGGCGTCAGGTGAAGTAGACGAGTTCCTCCTCCGGCTTGGAGGCGGATTTGAACTTCATCTGCCGGAAGAGCACGCCCTCCATCTGGTGGATGGAGGAGTAGCCCTTCTCGCACTTGGCCGTGAGTTCCACCCACTGGCCGGGCGCGGGCATGGGATCCGAGTGGCGGGTGATGAACCCGATGCCGCGGATATCCTCGGCGCAGCAGGTCATGGCGTTGCGGCCGAAGACGTACTCGTCCTTGTCCAGCCCGTTGACCTTCACGGCCTGGCCTTTGACGCGGATGGTGCGGCCCTCGTAGCGGTCCGGATGATCCAGCGCGTCCAGATAGAAGGTGCCGAACTGGTCGTCGCCGATACGGATGACATCCGCCTTCATGTCGTAGGGCAGGTCCTCGTCGGCGACGCCGTCGTCGCTGGTGCCGTCCGTGTTCTCGAACATGATGGTGGCCTGCGGGTTCATGCCCTTGAGCTGACGGCGGATGGAGCTCTTGGGCGTATCCGGCGTGCAGCGGTTCATGATGATCAGGTCCGCGTTCATGGGGCCGTCGGTCATGAAGGAGCGCATGTTGTTCATGTAGTTGTCGTAGGTGGTGGCGTCCAGGAGCGCGACCAGCTCCGCCAGCGTCCACTTTTCGGGGATCTGCTGGCTGAAGAGGTGGTCCAGCATCCAGGTGCAGTTGTACTCCATGAGCACGCGCTCGGGCCGGTACTTTTTGTCCAGCGCGACCAGGGCGCCGTTTTCCATTTCCTCCGGCTCCTCCATGGTCACGAGCACGGCGTTGTGCTTTTTGAGGAACTCCTCGTCGAACTCCTCCGCGCCGTCCTCGCAGCGGAGGACGACCGTGCGCTCGTCGCCGAAGGAATCGCTCTCGAGCATGCGGTTGATCAGCGTCGTCTTGCCCGCCTCCAGGAAGCCGCAGACGACGTACACGGGAACGAGATCATTGCCCTGCATAGCCTGTCACCTCAGATGCCGAAAAGAGCGCGGATGGCGTCTTCCTTGATGTTCGCGCCGATCACAACCAGGCGGCCGGTGTAATCCGCGGCGCCATAGCGGATCTCGAACTCCTCGGGCACGAAATCGAAGTGGATCCAGCGGCCGTCGGTGGTGGGCACGATGCCCTTGGCGCGCAGGACCATGCCGTACTTCTCCTCATCGGAGAGCGCGGAGAGCGCCGTGCGCAGCTGGTCCTCGGTGAACTTGTGGGCCGTCTCCACGCCGATGTCCTCGAAGATCTCGTCCGCGTCGTGTTCACCGTCATGGTGGTGATGGTGATGATGGTGGTGGTGATGCCCGTGCTCCTCATGCTCGTGGTCATGATGGTGCTCGTGCTCCTCGTCCTCATCCTCGTCATGGTCGTGATGATGGTGGTGCTCGTGCTCCTCTTCTTCCTCATCCTCGTCGTCATCGTCGTGATGCTGGCCCGCTTCGGGGTACAGCTCGAAGATATCGATGAGGGAAGCCGGGTGCTCGATGGTCTCGAGGATGAGCTTGCCGTCGAGCTCGTCCCAAGGCGTGGTGATGATGCGCGCGTTGGGGTTCTGCTCGCGGATGAGGGCGATGGCGGCGTCCAGCTTCTCCTGGCTCATGAGCTGGGTGCGGCTGAGGATGACCGTCTCGGCGGAGCGGACCTGGTCGACGAAGAACTCGCCGAAATTCTTCAGGTACACGCGGCACTTCTGGCCGTCCACGACGGTGGCGGCGCCGTCCAGCTCGAGGGGATGGCGCTCCTTGGCCTGCTCGATGACGGCGCGGATCTCGGAGAGCTTGCCCACGCCCGAGGGCTCGATGATGATGCGGTCCGGATTGTACTTCTCGACGAGCTCGTCGATGGCGGCGTGGAAATCGCCGACCAGGGTGCAGCAGATGCAGCCGCTGTTGAGCTTGGAGACCTGGATGCCGCTGTCCTTCATGAAGCCGCCGTCGATGCCGACTTCGCCGTATTCGTTCTCCAGGAGGATGACCTTCTCGCCCTGGAAGGCGTCCGCGATGAGCTTTTTGATGAGCGTGGTCTTGCCCGCGCCGAGGAAACCGGAGATGATGGAAACCTTGATCATACCGTGAGGACTCCTTTATCGTGATCGTTCGATCGATGGGGATCGTGGCGGCGCGGCGGGATATACGGCCCTTCCGCACCGATTCCTACCTTATACCCTCCGGGCGGTTTTGTCAATCGCGTCCGTTTAACTTTTGCGCTTCTTCGCGCAAGGCTGTGTTAAGCTGTGTAAAGCCATGTCAAGATTGCGGGAAGGTTCCCGCACACGCGTTGTGCGCCGGGGCCGGCTATGGTACAATAGTTTGCGGTGTTTGACACATTTTCTTTACAGAGGAGAACTTCCATGGAGAAACGCAAGTTCCGGACGGTGGACCTGGTATACTGCGCGGTGGGCGCGGTCCTGATCACTCTTGGGGCCTGGGTGACGATCCCCGCGGTGGTGGAATTCACCCTGCAGACGTTCGCCATCTTCCTCATACTGGCGCTGCTGGGCGGCAAGCGGGGCACGGTCTCCGTGTGCGTATACCTGCTGCTGGGCGCGGTGGGCGTGCCTGTGTTTGCCGGGTTCCACGGCGGGATCGCCTCGCTGGTCGGCGCGACGGGCGGGTATCTGGTGGGCTTTGTGCCCATGGCCCTGTGCTACTGGCTGATGAC
>CACZOT010000088.1 GCA_902782795.1 uncultured Eubacteriales bacterium
ACGGCGCGTACTGCGCCTATATGCTCGGCCGCGTCTATGAGGAAGAGGGCGCGCGGGAGGACGCCGTCAGCGCCTACCGGATCGCCCGGGAAAACGGCAGCGCCGAGGCCGCGGAGCGTCTGACCGGCCTGGACTGGGCTCTGCCCGCGGAGCCGGACGAGGCCGCCTGCGCGGAGGACGGCCCGCTTTCCTACTGCCTGATGAACGGGTTTGAGGGTGCGTGCCGGGCGTTTTTCGAGGGATTGCACGGCCCATGGGATGTGACCGTCTGCGATCCGGCCCGGGCCGCCGCGCCGCAGGGGGCGCGCCTTCGAGAGGAGGCGCCGGAAGAGGTCCTCTCCGAGATGCTTCCGAGGCTCTATCCCGCGGGCGGGGAGGAGTATCCGCGCCTGGCCGCGGCGTTCCTGTCTGACGACATGCGCCGGAACCTGCGGGAGACCCTTGCCGCCCTGGGCCACCTGCGCTCATACGCCGCCGCGCTGCGCGAGGACGCCTGGCGCATGGCGGATGCAATCGATCTCTATGTCCTCGCCGAGCACGACGGAGCCGCAGCCATGCTGGACGCCGCCCTCGCGGGCCTTGGAGCGCTCAGCTTCCGCGTGCGCCTGTGCGACCCCACGGGCGACGCCGCGGACGAGCTCTTCGCCCGCGCGCCGCTGTTCCTGCCCTGCGTCGCCGCGCCGGAGGACGGCCGCGTGCGCATGAACCTGATCGGCTGCGGCGACGCCGCCCTGGCCGTGCTGCGCCGCGCGCTCGCGCTGCCCATGCCCGAGGAGGCGGACCTGAGCGTCTGCGTCTGGGGCGAGGGCAGCGAACGGATGGCGGAGCGTTTCGCCGAGGCCTGCCCCGGCGTGGAAACCGCGCCGCCCACCGTGCGCCGTCTGCGGCCCGCGTTTTATGAGACCGCGTACGAGGGCGGCGTCAGCGCGATCCTGCGCAGAATCCGCCGCAGCCAGGGAGGAGGCGTGACGGGTGAGGACGCTCTCGCGCCGGAGGAAGAGCGCCTCGGACGGGGCAATTACTACGTGGTCGCGACGGACGACGACGAGGTCAACATCCGCCTGGCGCTTCTTCTGCGGCGCGAGCTGCTCAAGCTCTCGCCGGGGTTCGACACCTTGCCCTTCATCGCCGTCTACGTGCGCGACAGCGCCGCGGGCTGGCTCGCGGGCAGTCTCGCCGCCGGGCCCAACGCCGTGAAGACGAGCCGCTTCGGCCAGTACGATCTCTTCCCGTTCGGCATGCTCTCCATGTACGGACGCGACCGCCTGGAAAGCGATCTTATCGAGCGCCGCGCGCGCCGGGCCCATCTCCTCTACGCGGGCCAGTCCGGGGACGAGGCCGCCCGCCGCGCCGCCATGGCTTCTTATTACCGCCGCCAATACGACCGGGACAGCTCCCGCGCCACCGCCGCCGCCCTGATCTACCGCGCCTTCCAGGCGGGGATCGCCCTGCCCAGCTGGCGTCTCTACGGCCTGCCCGCCCAGGAGGAGCGCCTCGGCGTGGCGTACACGGAATACCTGCGCGATCCTGAGCACCTGGCGGAGGCGGTGCGCCGCGAACACGAGCGCTGGAACGACATGATGCTCTCGCTGGGCTGGGAGGCCGCCGCGCCGCTGCAGACGGCCGCGTACGTGCAGCGCGGCAACCCCGGGCACCAGCTGTACCTGGGCCGCATGCATCCCTTCATCTGCTCCTGGCAGGCTCTGCAGGACGGCGGGCTCGTGCGCGAGGTGCGCAGGGCGGTGCAGGAACGCTTCCCAGAGCGGGAGGTGCGCGATCCGCGCGAGGCCGACGAGGCCGCCGTGCGCTTCACGGAGGCCCTCCTGCGCGAGGAGGAGCCGTAAACAAAAAGCCCCGCGCCTTGCGGCGCGGAGCGATGCGATGCGGGGAAGTCTATTCGCGGGAGACGCGGTAGCCGAGCGAGAGGGCCAGCTTCAGGGCGTTCACGGCCACGGCGCGATCATAGGCCCGCTCGCCCTCGGGGAGTTCTTCGTAGGGGACGAGGCAGGGCGTCTCCAAGAGGCGGTCGCTGCGCTCGGGCCCCCAGCGCCAGCCCTCGTCGAGGCGGGCGCGCATCCAGACGTTGTGAGTGTTCTCGGCGATGCGCTCAGCCAGGGCCTGCATCTCCGGCGAGAGCTCTATACCGGTCAGGTCGGCCGGCCGGGGCAAAGAAGCGGGATCGTGCGTATCGTTCATGGGAGACCTCCTTTCCTTGTGGCTCAAGGATACGACGGCAAACGCTAACGTGAAAAGCGCGCGCCGTGGAGAGATGTCTGCTTTTGGGAAAAAGACGCTAACTTTTCGCTCTACCATCGGGAGGACGTATGCAGCAGACGCACAGAGAGTACATCGCCTTCATCAGTTACCGCCACCTGCCGCTGGACGCGGATATGGCCGCACGGCTGCATCGCATGATCGAGCAGTTCCGCGTGCCGCGCGCTCTGCGAAAAGACGGCCAGGCGCGGCTGGGCGTGGTCTTCCGCGACGAGGAGGAGCTCCCCGCTTCCAGCGACCTTTCCGCGGATATCCGCTCCGCGCTGGAACACTCGCGGTACCTGATCGTCGTCTGCACGCCGGATACGCCGCGCTCGGAGTGGGTGCGGCGCGAGATCCGCACCTTCCTGGAGACCCACGACCGCGGCCACGTGCTGGCCGTGCTGGCCGCCGGGGAACCGGCGCAATCCTTTCCGCAGGAGCTCACAGAAGGCGAGATCGAGCCGCTGGCCCTGAACGTGCGCGCGGAGAGCGGCGCGGCGCGGAGGCGCATGCTGCGCCGGGAGATCCCCCGGCTCTACGCGGCGCTGATCGGCTGCCCGTACGATTCGCTCGTCCAGCGCTGGCAGAGGCAGAGGCGCCGGCAGGCGGCCGTGGCGGTCGGTACGGTTCTGGCCGTGGCGCTGGGCTTTTCCGGGATGCTTTTTTGGAAAAACAGCCAGCTGGAGGAGCGCAACCGGGAACTCCTGCGCCAACGGCAGGAGGTGCAGCTGAGCGAATCCCGCTTGCTGACGGCGCGCGCCGGGGAGGAACTGGCGGCGGGGGACGCCGCTGCTTCCCTGCGGGACGCCCTGGCCGCGCTGACCGCCGGGGAGGAGGACGGCCGTCCCTACTGGGCTCCGGCGGAGAGCGCGCTCCTGGCGGGGCTGGGCGTTTTTGAGGAGCGCGGCGAAGAGCGCGTCATCCTCACCTCGAGCGAGATCCAGCTGGACGCCAACGTCCGGGATCTGGCCGTTTCCGAGGACGGCGGCGTGCTCGTCGCCATGGACGCCTATGGCGGCGTCGGCGCCTGGGAACTGCCCTCGGGCAAAGAGCTCTGGAAGAAGCGCTTCTCCACCACGAACGGCCCGTTCCGCCTGTCCAGCGGCATGCACGGGCATTTGCGCGTGGATCGGGAGAACGGGCGCGTCCTCCTGCTCATGGAGCGCTGGGCGCTGGGGCTGTCCCTGGAGGACGGCAGCCTCCTCTGGAGCTATCGGGGCGATTCCGGCATGGAAAACTTCCTCGCGGTCTCCAGGGATAACACGCGCCTGGCCTGCGTGGAGTGCAAGATGAACACGCAGACCTACCTGGAGGGCTATCTGTCTCTGGCGGAGGACGGCAAGAGCTTGGCCTATGACGAGACCAAGGCGAACCCGCTGTCCTTCCATTACGATTTCGATCTTGTCATCCTGGACGCGGCGACGGGCGAAGTCCAGCTTCGCTTCCCGCTGGAGGAATACTGCGGCATCGGCGGATTCTCCGTGGGGAGCACGGAATACACGCAAAAGCGCACCTGCGCCGTGTTCTCTGCGGACGGGCGCTATTTCGCCGGGGTCGTGTATACGGGGGAATATAATTCCATAACGCGGTGCTTCCTTGCCGATCTGGAAACGGGGGAATTGCGCGTTCTGCGCGAGGAGGATCGGCTCCTTCCCGTCTGCCTGGCGATCGGGGAAGACCGTCTCTACATGCTTCGCGTGGGCGAAGAGCGGCTCTGCGAGATCATCCTCGAGGCCATGGACTTGGAGACCGGCGAGATCCTCTGGCAGACTGCGGCGCGGGCAGAGGAGCGGTCGGGCTACCACACGGCGAGCTATATGGAGCACTGCTTCCTTTCCGCAGATGGGTGGCTCTACGCCAGCGCGGACGATATGCTCTACGCCTTCGACCCGCAAAGCGGCGAGCTCCGCGCCCAGGTGCAGCTGTACAGCACCCTTCTGGATATGAAGCAGACCCAGCCGTATGTCTTCCAGTTTGTCCTGGCCGACGGCTATTACGCCGTGGGCTGGATCAGCGCCCAGGCGGGCCTGCACGATTCCCAGAGCTACGACGCGGGGATGTTCCACCTGGGCGAGGCCGCGCAGGCGCGCATCGCTGGGGGCTTTCTGCGCGCACAGATGGGGGAGGGCACCATCAACGGGTTCGACGTCTCCGGTGGAGGCTGCGTCGCCGTCGTCCCGGCGGAGGACGAGAACCGCATTGTCCTGCGCCGCGCCAGGACCACGGAAGGCCTGGCGACCCGTCGGGCCGTCGAGTGCCCGGAGGGGTTCCGCGCCCGGGCGGGTCTGGGCCGGCAAACGGCGCGCCTCGCCGCGGACGGCACGCTGCTGGTGCACCTGGGGCGCCTCCCTTCCGGCGAGGAACCGACGGAAGCCCTTGTGCGCCTGGACGCGCAGGGCGCGCCGATCGGGGAGCCGGTGTTCTATCGCGTCTCGGGGTTGCTCGACCCCTGGCCGCTGGAGGATTTGAGCGGCCTTGTGGAGCTCTCGGAATACGGCGAGATGTACTTCACAGATCTTTCCTCCGGGGAGCGGAAGCTGCTTGCGGAGCGGGAGAGGGTTGAGCTGAGCGTGAGCGAGGGAGCGGTCATCGTCTCGAACAAGACCGCGGCCGCCGCCGCGTACCGCTCGGCGGACGGGGCGCTGCTCGCGGCCCGCTGCGACGGGTCGGCGCTGCGCGTCTGGCTCGACGGCGTCGAACAGGAGAGCGTGGCCCTGCCGGAGGGGATCGATTGGTCCTGGCGCGGGACGACGCGCATGGACCACATCCTCGCCGTGGGCG
>CACZOT010000089.1 GCA_902782795.1 uncultured Eubacteriales bacterium
CAAGCACGGCCTGGTGCTGGATTTCACCCTGGAGCAGAACCTCGTCCTCCAGTCCTTTGAGGAGCCGCGCTTCCAGAACCACGGCTTCATCCGCTTCGGCTCCATCCGCGAATACGCCACCGGCCTCATCGACAAGTTCGACGTGCGCTCCGGCCAGGGCCCCGTCACGGTGGCGCGCTCCATGTCCGGCGGCAACCAGCAAAAGGCCATCGTCGCGCGCGAGCTGGACCGCGATCTGCCCCTGGTCGTGGCCGTGCAGCCTACGCGCGGCCTGGACGTCGGCGCGATCGAGTACATCCACAAGCAGCTGGTCGCCGAGCGCGACGCGGGCAAGGCCGTGCTGCTGATCTCCCTGGAGCTGGAGGAGGTCATGAACCTGCCGGACCGCATCCTCGTCATGTACGAGGGCGAGATCGTCGGCGAGTTCGATCCCAAGCAGGTCACCGTGGACGAGCTGGGCCTCTACATGGCCGGCGCGAAGCGGCAGAAGAAGGAGGGCCAGGCATGAACGAGAAGCAGTCTCTCTGGAAAAAGCCCGGCGCGCGCACGGTGCAGGCGTCCGTCATCTCGATTTTGATCGGCATGCTGGCGGGCGGCGTGATCGTGCTGCTGGCGGGCGTCTTCTCCCCGGAACTGGGCATGAAGAGCGTCTGGGAGGGCATCCGCCTCGTGGTGGCGGGTTTGTTCAGCACGGGCCGCAGCGCCTCGGGCGCGCTCAGCTTCGGCTTTAACGGAACGAACATGGGTAACATGCTCTTCCGCGCCACGCCCCTGATCATGACCGGCCTCTCCGTGGCCTTCGCCTACAAGACGGGCCTGTTCAACATCGGCGCGCCGGGCCAGTACCTGGCCGGCACCGTGGCGACGCTCTACATCGCCCTGGGCCTGCCCACGGACGTCGTCCCCCTGTGGCTGATCTGGGTGCTCGCGTTCCTGGGCGGCGCGGTGGCGGGCATGATCTGGGGCGCCATCCCTGGCGTGCTCAAATCCCTCCTGAACATCAACGAGGTGCTGGCCTGCATCATGACCAACTGGATCATGGCCAACCTCACCACCTGGGCCTTCGAATCCAGCAACCTGCGCAACATGGTGGAGAACACCAAGTCTGGCTACATCTACAAGACGGCCTTCCTCCTGGAGGACCGCCTCGTGGACGGCGTGGTGAAGACCTTCGGCGCGGGCGCGGCGGAGGGTACCCTCGTGCACACGCGCGGAGGCATCGCCACGCTGAAGATGGGGCTGGACAAGCTCTTCCCCGGCAGCCAGGCCAACGGCGGCATCCTCATCGCGGCCCTCATCGCGGTGCTGGTGTACATCCTCATGAACAAGACCACCTTCGGCTTTCAGCTGCGGGCCTGCGGCGCCAACCGCTTCGCGGCGCGCTACGCGGGCATCAAGGACAAGCGCAACATCGTCCTGACCATGGCCATCGCAGGCGCCCTCTCCGGCATGGGCGCGGCGCTGTACTATCTCTCGGGCAACCCGGAGCTCTACTGGAGCACCTACCAGTCCCTCCCGGGCGTGGGCTTCAACGGCATCCCGGTGGCGCTGCTGGCCTCGTGCAACCCCATCGGCGTCATCTTCACGGGTATGTTCATGTCCATGCTGAACATCAACGGCCTGCAGCTGACGAACCTCACCGCCTACAACGAGTACATCACCGACGTCATCATCTCCGTGATCGTCTACCTGTCCGCCTTCTCGCTGGTGATCAAGATGTGGCTGAACCGCTCCAAGGCGAAAAAGGCCGCCGAAAAGGAGGGGAAATAAATGGATTTTCTGATCCGATCCACCCTGATCTACGCGGTCCCGCTGATGATCGTGGCGCTGGCCGGCGTGTTCTCCGAGCGCAGCGGCATCATCAACCTGGCGCTGGAGGGCATCATGATCTTCGGCGCGTTCGTGGGCGTTCTGTTCGTGCGCCTGGTGCAGCAGTGGGGCTGGTTCGACGCGGCCAAGGCCGCGGGGAATTTCTGGAGCCTGCAGGGCTTCGCCTTCCTGGGCATGCTGATCTCGGCGATGCTGGGTTCGCTCTTCTCGCTGCTGCTGGCCTTCGCGGCCATCAACCTGCGCGCCGACCAGACCATCGGCGGCACGGCCCTGAACCTCATGGCCCCGGCGCTGGTGCTCTTCCTGGTGCAGCTGATCACCAACCAGAGCACCATGAACATGTACACCGGCGATGCGGCCGGCTGGTTCATGCTCAAAAAGAGCATGCTCGGCTATCCCTCCGGCCCCAAGGCCAAGAGCGTGCCCACGCCCTTTGTCGTCTCGGCGTTCCTGGACAAGGTGTACCTGGCGACGTATCTTTGCATCGTCATCTTTGTGGTCATGTCCATCATCCTCTATAAGACGCGCTTCGGCCTGAGGCTGCGTTCCTGCGGCGAGAACCCGCAGGCGGCGGATTCCCTGGGCATCAACGTCTACAGGATGCGCTACGCGGGCGTGCTGATCTCCGGCACGCTGGCGGGCCTGGGCGGCTTCGTCTACGCCCTGACCACGGTGAACTGCTCCGCCAACGGCGACGTGGCCGGGTTCGGCTTCCTGGCCCTGGCGGTGATGATCTTCGGCAACTGGAAGCCGCTGAACATCGCCGGCGCGGCGCTGCTGTTCGGCCTGTTCAAGTGCGTGGCCGCCAGCTACGCAAGCCTCGATATCAACGGCGACGGCATATGCTTGCTCAAGGAGATCGGCGTCTCCACGAATTTCTACCGCCTCCTGCCCTACATGGTGACGCTGGTGGTGCTCGCCTTCACGAGCAAATCCTCCCGCGCGCCCAAGGCGGAGGGCATCACCTACGACAAGGGCCAGCGCTAAAGAGCGCCTGAGCGGGCGGCCGCCGCGGAGCAGATCCGCGGCGGCCGCTGTTCTTTTCCGAAAAAACGCTCTTTTCCCGCGGCGGGGAATGTGTTATAATAAAAACAGGCCTTTGCTCTGAGGCGCTTTGTCGCCGCGCGCGGGCCGGGCAATCCCAATACAGGCCCCGAACGGGGGCCGCGAGGACAAAGGAGAGGGTCTCTCATGGCAAAGAGCAAGCTGCTTACCGAGTTCAAGGAGTTCGCGCTCAAGGGCAATGTCGTCGATATGGCCATTGGTGTCGTCATCGGCGGCGCGTTCGGTTCCATCGTCACCAGCATCGTCAACGATCTGTTCACGCCCCTGATCGCCGCCCTCATCGGCGATGTGGACTTCACCCACCTGGCCGTCACCCTGCGCCAGACGGTGGACGAGGCCACCGGCGAGGTCTCCAAGGTCACGCTCAACTACGGCAACTTCCTGCAGGTCGTCCTGAACTTCGTGATCATCGCGCTGTGCCTGTTCGCCGTCGTCAAGGCCATGAACAAGCTCAAGAAGCCCGCGCCGGAAGCGCCCAAGCCCCAGCCGCGCCTCTGCCCCTTCTGCTTCGGCGAGATCAACGAGAAGGCCACCCGCTGCCCGCACTGCACCAGCAAGCTGGACTGACGGCTCGTCTTTGAGGGAGATCGGTTATGTCTGAAAAATGGGACGCCCGCTTCGTGGAGGTCGCCAGGGTGATCTCCACGTGGGCCAGCTGTTATCAGCCTGAGCGCAAGATCGGCGCGGTGATCGTCAAGAACAAGCGCATCATGACAACCGGCTACAACGGCGCGCCCGCGGGCATCCGCACCTGCGTGGAGCGCGGGGAATGCCTGCGCCGCAAGCTGGGCATCCCCTCCGGCACGCGCCAGGAGATGTGCTACGCCACCCACGCCGAACAAAACGCCATCATCCAGGCCGCGCGCCTGGGCATCTCCATCGAGGGGGCGACCCTCTACTGCACCCACCAGCCCTGCGCGGTCTGCGCGAAGATGATCGTCAACGCGGGCATCGTCCGCGTGGTGTACGAGCACGGCTACCCGGACGAATTCGCCGTGGAGCTGCTTCGCGAAGGCGGCGTCCAGCTGGAAAAGTGGGAAGCGGAGGAAGCCAGATAAACCGAGGTTCCGGGCGGGCGCCAGAGTCCCTCTGGCGCCCGCTTCGCATATGGGCGGAACAGCGCGGGGCGCGGGGCCGTCTAACGGGGAAAGGACGCGCGCATGCTGCGGTTCACGGCCTTTGAGCCGATCGAAAAGGGCTGGTCCGGCGACAGGAAATTTCGCGCCTGGACGGCCGACGGGAAGAGCTGTCTCGTCCGCGTCACGCCGGGGGAGAAAGGCGAGAGCCGCTTCGAGGCCTTTCGCCTGCAGGAACAGCTCGCGGCCTTGGGCGTGCCCATGTGCCGCCCGGTGGCGATCGACCGCTGCGCGGAGGGCGTCCGCGCGGTGTACGAATGGACCGACGGGCGGGACGCGGAG
>CACZOT010000090.1 GCA_902782795.1 uncultured Eubacteriales bacterium
CGCGCCCGGCGGGCGCGTCGCCGTGATGGCCTTCCATTCCCTGGAAGACCGCATCGTCAAGAACACCTTCCGCTCCCTGGCGGACCCCTGCACCTGTCCGAAGAGCTTCCCTGTGTGCGTGTGCGGGAAAACGCCCGTGGTGCGCGTGCTCTCCCGCAAGCCGACCACCGCCTCCGAGGCCGAGCTCGCCGAAAACCCCCGCGCCCGCAGCGCCACGCTGCGCTTCGCCGAAAAGATCTGAAAAGGCTGGTGTAGACGCCCATTGCCCGACGGCCCTTCGGGCCGCCGTTCAACGGGCGTCCCGGGGGGGCGCGAAAGGCAGGCTCTTCCCCCTGCAGCCGCCTTTCGCGCCCCCGTCCTCTCGCAGTCCCGCAATCAACCGCCGTGTCTTTGAAAGGAGCTCCCCCATGCCCGAGAGAATCACCAGCGCGCAGAACCCCTTCGTCCAGGCTATCCGGCGCCTCAACGAAAAAAAGCACCGCGACGCGGAGGGGCTCCTCCTCGCCGAGGGGCCAAAGCTCGTGGACGAGGCCTGCAAGGAGGGCCTCGCGCCCTCGCGCGCTCTCGTGGACGAGGGCATGGCCGACGCCTTCGACGGGACGATCGCGCGCCTCGAGGGCCTTGGCTGCGCGGTGCGGCTCGGCCCGGCCTCCCTCCTGCGCTCGGTAAGCGAAACGCGCACGCCCCAGGGCATCTGCGCCTCGTTTTCCCGGCCGGAGCCGCTTGTGGACATAGCCTCCGCGCGGCGCGTATGCGTCCTGGACGGCGTGCAGGACCCCGGCAACGCCGGCGGGATCTGGCGCACGGCCGACGCCGCCGGATTCGACGCCCTGCTCGTCTCCGCGGACTGCGCCGACCCTTTCTCCCCCAAGGTGGTGCGCGCGGCCATGGGCTCCGCGTTCCGCGTGCCGCTGCGCCGCGAGGCGGACCTCCCCCGCGCGCTCGCGGCCTTGCGGGAAGCGGGATTCCGCGTCATCGTCACGGCCCTGGATGGCGAAGATTTCTTCACCGCCATGCCTGGCCCGGAGGAGAAGGTCGCTCTGGTGATCGGCTCCGAAGGCCACGGCGTACGCCCGGAAACCCGCGCCGCCGCCACGGATCTCCTCCGCCTGCCCATGCGCGGCGGGGCGGAATCGCTCAACGCCAACGTCGCCGCGGGCATCATGCTCTACGCTCTGGCATTCGGGCTCAGAGGGAACGGTTGATTCCGCAAAACGATATGCTTTTATCGTAATACGAATAATTTTACTTGACAAGCGATATGTTCCCGTGGTATACTCCTCCCGTCCGATCGGACAGGAGGTGTTTCTTATGAAGCTGCAAACTCTTTCCCGCTGGCTCAAGGCGGTCATCATCGGCGTGGCGATCATCGCCGCGGTGGTGTTCTTCATCGCCGTGCCTTCCTACGGCCAGACGACCGTCTCCTTCTACCCGGAGTTCTCCAACCGCTATTGGCCTTGGCTGCTCTTTCTGGAGATCTCGAGCCTGCCTTTCTGGGCGGCGCTGGTCCTCGGGTGGCGGATCGTGGGGAACATCGGCCGGGGCGAGGCGTTCTCCTCTGCGAACGCGCGCATGCTCGGCTGGATCTCCCGCCTGGCTGCCGTCGACAGCGCCTACTTCTTCCTGGGGAACGTGGGGCTCATGCTGGCGAGCATGAGCCACCCCGGCGTGGCGCTGGCGTCGCTGGCCGTGGTGCTGGTCGGCGTGGGCGTGACGGTCGGCGCGGCGATCCTCTCCCACTTGGTCGGCAAGGCCGCCGCCATGCGCGAGCTCACCGACCTGACCATATAGGAGGCGCTCTATGGAAGGCGAGATCGTTTTCAACATCGACGTAATGCTGGCCCGGCGCAAGATGAGCGTTTCCGAGCTGGCGGAGAAGGTGGGCATCACGGTGACGAACATGTCCATCCTCAAGACGGGCAAGGCCAAGGCCCTGAAGATGACCACCCTGGCCAAGCTGTGCGAGGCCCTGGACTGTCAGCCCGGCGACCTGCTCGAATACCGTCCTCAGGAGCCATGAGGCGAGGCGCCTCTCCCCGCGCGGGAGGGGCGTTTTTTTGTCGAAAAAAGCCCGATAGGTTATGAATTGATAAATTCTTGACAGGACCCGCCCCGCGTGCGAAAAGATGGAGTATAATGGCCTTTGAGCGCGTAGGGAGTCCCAAATACTGCCATTTTTCGCGCGCACGGAGGTCACTCATGGAGATACTCAAGAGGATCGCAGGCCTTTGCGCCCGCTACAAGCGCCAGATCTTCACGGCGCTTCTTTTGCAGACGCTGGTCATCCTGTCCCGGCTGATCCTTCCCATCTTCACCAAATCCGTAGTCAACGACGTCATCACCGACGGGCACGTGGAGCTCCTGGCGCAGCTGTGCGCGGCCATCCTGGGGCTGGTCCTCGTGCGCGCCGGGGCGAACTACTGCCGCAGCCTCCTCTTCGAACGCGTCTCGCAGAACGTCTCGTACGACCTGCGGGTGGGCCTGTACAACCACCTGCAGGAGATGCCCTACGAGTTCTACGACAAGAACCGCATCGGCGAGATCATGAGCCGCATGACGGGCGACCTGGAAGGCGTGCGCAACCTGATCGCCGGCGGCATCGTCACCGCTTACGAGCAGCTGCTCTCCTTCGTCGGCGCGCTGATCTTCATGTCCTTCATGTGCTGGCAGATGACGCTGCTGCTGCTCATCTTCGCGCCGCTCATCGCCGTTTCCGCCTGGAAATTCCGCAAGCGCATCCGCCCCATCTTCCGCTCCATCCGCGAGCAGGACGCCGTGCTCAACACCCGCGCCCAGGAGAACCTGGCCGGCATGCGCGTGGTGAAGGCTTTCGCGCGGGAGGACTACGAATCCGAACTGTTCAGCAAGGAGAACAACGAGGGCCTGCGCCGCAACCTGGAGGCTACCTGGACCTGGTCGAAATACTACCCGCTCATCGAGCTGCTCAGCGGCATGTGCACGCCCGTGGCCCTGATCGGCGGCGCGATCCTGGCCTCGCAGGGCCTCATGGACGTGGGCACGTTCGTCGGCGTCACCGGCTATATCTGGATGATCACCAACCCCATGAACATGCTCTCGAACATCATCAACATGGTGACCAACGCCGTCACCTCCGCGGAAAAGCTTTTCTACTATATCGATTTCGGCTCCAACATCAAGGAGCCCGAGGACGCCCGCTCCCCCGAGGAGTTCCACGGCCACGTGGAGTTCGACCACGTCACCTTCACCTACGGCGGCGAGCCCGTCCTCAAGGATATCTCCTTCGAGGCCAAGCCCGGCCAGACCATCGCCGTCATGGGCGCGACGGGCGCGGGCAAGAGCACCCTGGTCACGCTCATGGGCCGGTTTTACGACATCCAGTCCGGCTCGCTGCGGATCGACGGCATCGACGTGAAAAAGCACCGCCTCAAGGCGCTGCGCCGGGAGATCGGCTACGTGCCGCAGGAGACCTTCCTCTTCTCCGATACCCTGGAGGACAACATCCGCTTCGGCCGCCCGGACGCCTCCTTTGAGCAGGTGCAGCGCGCCGCGCGCGTCGCCCAGGCGGAGGAGTTCATCGAAGCCATGCCCCAGAAGTACGAGACCGTCGTCGGCGAGCGCGGTATGGGCCTCTCCGGCGGGCAGAAGCAGCGCGTGGCCATCGCCCGCGCCGTGCTGACCGACCCGGCCATCCTCGTCATGGACGATTCCACCTCCGCCGTGGATATGGAGACGGAATACGAGATCCAGCAGCAGCTGGGCGAGGTCCTCAAGGGCCGCACGACGTTCATCATCGCCCACCGCATCTCCTCGGTGAAGAACGCCGACTGCATCCTCGTGCTGGAGAACGGCGCCATCGCCGAGCGCGGCACCCACAAGGAGCTCCTGGAAAAGAAGGGCATCTACTGGCAGATGGTGCAGGACCAGACCGCTTCCTTCGCGGACGCGCTCGGTCCGGTGGCCTGAAGGGAGGAGGGAGCGTTATGGCAAAGGTTCTCCGCCAGATCGACGACGAAGCCGTCGAAAGGCCGTTTAACAAATCCCAATTCATCCGCCTCATGCGCTACATGATGGTGTATAAAAAGTACATGCTCGGCTCCGTCCTGCTCATGATCGTGGCCACGGTCTGCTCGCTGGGCCAGCCATTCCTGCAGAGCCGCGCCATCGGGCACCTGCAGGAGCGCACCTTCCAGTACATCCCCTGGATGGTGGTGGGCATGGCGGCGCTGGGCGGCGTCAACGCCCTGTGCACGCGCCAGCGCGTCCGTTGGATGGATTCCTCCGGCCGCCGCGCCCTGGCCGCCCTGCGGCAGGATCTGTTCGACCATATCCAGGGCCTTTCCTTCTCCTTTTTCGATACGCGCTCCGCGGGCAAGATCCTCGTGCGCGTCATCAACGACGTGAACTCCCTGAACGATCTGTTCACGAACGGCATCGTGAACGTGCTCGTCCAGTGCCTGACGATCGTGCTGCTGCTGGTCATCATGCTGGTGGTCGACTGGAAGCTGACCCTGATCGGCATGTGCATCCTGCCCTTCCTCATCTTCATCCTCTTCCGCCTCAAGCGCGTGATGCGAAAGAGATGGCAGATCGTGCGCATGAAGCGCAGCAACATGAACGGCTACCTGCATGAGAGCCTGGCGGGCATGCGCGTCACCGAGGCATTCGCCCGCGAGGACGAAAACGGCGATACCTTCGCCAACGTCAACGACGATATCCGCAACCGCTGGATGGAGGCCATCCACATCAACTCCGCCTTCTGGCCGGCCCTGGATATCACCGGCACCATCGGCACCATCCTGGTCTACTATTTCGGCGTGCGCTTCATGGGCGCGGAGAACGGCCTCAAGCTGGCCGACCTCCTGCTCATCCTCTGGTACCTGGGCCGCTTCTGGGAGCCGCTGAACAACCTTTCCAACTTCTACAACAACCTGCTCACCGCCGCGGCCAGCATGGAGCGCATCTTCGAGATCATGGATACCCCCTCCGATATCCAGGACAAGCCCGGCGCCGAGCCCATCCCGCCCATTGAGGGCGCGGTGGATTTCGACCGCGTCTTCTTCAGCTACGATCCGGAAAAGCCCGTCCTCAAGGACGTCTCTTTCCACGTCGAGCCCGGCCAGACCATCGCCCTGGTGGGCCCCACGGGCGCGGGCAAATCCACGGTCGTGAACCTGATCAGCCGCTTCTACGACGTCACCGGCGGTGCGGTCCGCATCGACGGGCACGACGTGCGCGACGTGCAGCTGCTCTCCATGCGCCGCCAGATGAGCGTGATGATGCAGGACAGCTTCATCTTCTCCGGCACCATCATGGACAACATCCGCTACGGCCGCCTGGACGCCACCGACGAAGAGGTCGTCGCCGCGGCCAAGGCCGTCAGCGCGCATGATTTCATCATCCGCATGGAGAAGGGCTACCAGACCGAGGTCAACGAGCGCGGCAGCTCCCTCTCCGTGGGCCAGCGGCAGCTGATCTCCTTCGCTCGCGCCCTGCTCAACGACCCGAAGATCCTCATCCTCGACGAGGCCACCTCCTCGATCGATACCCAGACCGAGCTTCTCATCCAGAAGGCCCTCGCCGTGCTCCTCAAGGGGCGCACCAGCTTCGTCATCGCCCACCGCCTCTCGACTATCCGCAACGCCGATTGCATCATGGTCGTCAGCGACGGGCGCATCACCGAGTCCGGCACCCACGAGGAGCTCATCCAGATCCCCGGCGGCCATTACCGCGGCCTCTGCGAGGCGCAGTACCGCTTCATGCTCAGCGCGTGACGGCCTGGAGGGGTACGGCCAGGGGCTCCGCCCCTGGACCCGCTGAGGGGGGCCCGAAAGGCCCGGCTGGCGGTTTCCGGTTCCGAAGGAGACCTGCCCGCGCAGCTGCGATTCGCCCGCAGGGCGAGGGGCAGCCGAAGCCGCTTAAGGGCCATCGGCCCCTAAGAATCCCTGATTGGGGGATTTCTTGCCGGCATCATTCTTCATAATAATCGGCTCCGGTATCCTAGTGACAGGATACCGGAGCCGATTGATTATTCTTGCGCAAATGAGGGGTATGGGGGCATCACATCCCCCGGGCGGGCCTCAGATCTCCTGCTCCTCGGCAGGCTCCTGCTTTTCGGGCGGGAGATCGGCGAGGGACTCCAGGTCGAAATGCTGCAGGAAGGCATCCGTCGTCACGAACAGCGTGGGTCGGCCCACAGTCTCGCGCTGCCCCGCCTCGCGGATAAGGCCGCGGT
The DNA here is from genome assembly GCA_902782795.1 of uncultured Eubacteriales bacterium. Classification (GTDB taxonomy): domain Bacteria; phylum Bacillota; class Clostridia; order Christensenellales; family Aristaeellaceae; genus UBA1224. The sequence goes on from CACZOT010000090.1 coordinate 6,215, forward strand.
TGAGGAGCATCTGGATGCTGTAATCGCACTTGACGCCGCGCACGGCCTCGATCTCGCCGCGGGTGACGGGCTGGCGGTAGGCGACGATGGAGAGGGTCTCCATCACGGCCTGGGAGAGCGACTGCCGCTTGACGGGCTGGAGGAGCTTTTCGATATACGGCGCGTATTCCGGCTTGGTGGAGAGCTGGACGGAATCGCCATGGCGCTTGACGCGCAGGCCGCGCTTATCGAGCAGGAGCTGATCGGACAGCGCGTCGATGGCGGCCTCCACCTCGATGCGGGTCAGGAGCAACGCCTCGCACAGATCGGGGATGGGCACAGGCTCCCCGGCCACGAACAGCAGGGCCTCCAGAATGCCGGGCACCTCGCTCATCTCCATGCGGCCACTCCCCCTTTCTTCATAACAGGAGACATTATACGTTGCCGGCGGGCCGCCTGTCAAACGCGCTCATGTTACGTTTGCCGGGAAGGGCCGCGTGTGGTATACTGGTGCTATCAAAAAAAGGAGGCGGCGGCAATGCGGTATGTGCGCGCGGGCGGCATCGTCCTGTCGGTGGGGCTGCTCCTGGCGGGGCTGGGCCTGGCGAACGCGCAGCTGACGCGCGCCTCGCTGCTCCTGTGCGCCGCGGCGATGACGGTCTGCTTCCTGGAAAAGCCGGGCCTGCGGGCCGCGTGGTACGTGCCCGCGCTGTGCCTGATGCTCTCGGGCTGGCAGCGCCTCCTTTCCCTGACCGACGCTCCCATGTTCGTCCTGCCTGCCGCCCAGGGGGATTGGCTCGTCCCCGCGGGCGAGAGCGCCTACCGCACCTACGCCGCCTGCGTGCTCGCAGTCGCCGGGTGCGCCTGGCTCGGCGAGACGGCTGTGGAGACCCTGCTCGCCCGGCCTTCCCGGGAGGACGCGGGGTGGGCCGGCGCGCCCGTGCGGATCGTGGCGCTGCTTCCCGTGCTGCTGGGGGCGGCGGTGGCCGCGGCCCCGGCGCTGTCGGAATGGGTCGTCCTGCCCGCGATCGACCCGGCCCTGCGCGAGCTCCTCTTCGGCGTGGCCGCCGCGGCGCTCGTATGCTACTGCGCCGCCGCCCGCTTCCGCGCGCTGGCGTTCCTCGCGATTTTGCTCTATCTCGTGTCCGCGGCGTTCGATTCCGCCGTCTTCGCCCAGAGGGCGCTGCTTTCGGCGCTGCTCGCCCTGCTGACCCTCGCGCGGTGCGGAGGCTGGCTGGGCCTGGCAGGCCCGGCCCTGGTCGGCGCGGTCCTGACCGCTGTGCTGATCTGGCCCGCGGACAGCTCGGCCCTCTCCCTGTACGCCCTGCGCCTCCGGCAGGAGCTGCTCGCCGCCCTCGCGCCGGGCGAGAACCTTTGGATCGTGCGGCTCTGGGCGCGCCTGGGGTATCCGGGCCTGTGCGCCGCGGGAGCCATCGGCGGGGCGCTGTGCTTTTTCCTGGGGCGGCTCCTGCGGGATTCGTTCGTGTACGCCGCGCCCTCCCTGGCCGCGCTCAGCCTGGGAAGCCGCGCGCTCCTCAAGGGCGAAGCGGCCCTGCCCACCCTGACCGAGGCGGTGCTGTTCGGCTCCGTCTGGGGCGTGTGCCTGATCGTCGGGTGCATCCGCCGCTCGCAAAAGCGCGCCTCGCGAAGATGATTGTTCTTCCTTGTTGCAAAAAGGCCTTGCGCTTCCGTTGGCGGAGCGCAGGGCCTTTATCGTTTCCAGGCTTTCGCCGCGCGGTAGAGTTCGGCCGGGGAGCCGTTCATCCGGGTGAAAAAGTCCGCGTACCGGCTTCCCGGACCGAACGGAGCGCCGCCGCCCAGCGCCTTTTGGAGGTAGTGCTCCGCCAGGCCCGCCGTGATCGCCCAGGTCTCCACAGACCGGAAGGCGTCCTCTCCCGCCAGGGCGCGCCTGAGCAGGAAGATCACATACTCGTGCGCGATGAAGCGGAAGGCCCACTCCGGCTCCCGCTCGATCCCGAACACGTCCTGCTCCGGGGAGATATCGATCCCCTCCGCGCCGCCCTCGACCAAGGCCGTCATCTCGGCCGTGAACCCAGCTCCCGGCAGGCCGCAGCCCACCGCGCGCCCGGCCCTATCCGCGAAGGCGCTTTCCCCGAAGAGGCGCCGCACGGCGGGGATACAGGCGCGGATGCGCTCCTCCTCTCCAGGCCAGAAGCGGCGCGCGTAGACGTCACAATGCCGCGCGAATACCCGGGCGATCCGCCCCGCCGGAGTGCCTTCCGCCCGGCGGCGTATTCCTCAGAATACCGCTTGGCGGGGATCGCGCCGCGGGCGGACCGCGCGACGAGCTCCCAGAACAGCTCCCCCCACGTGCACCCCTCCCGCGGCCGTGAGCAGCGCCTCGTTCGCCTTCAGGACGGCCGGGTCCTCCGGCGGATACGCCCCTCGCAGCCGCGCGCCGTAGGCGTTATCGTAGCCGCAGCGGGCCACGGAGAGCATGTGGAAGACGGCATTCGTATCCAGCCGCGCGGAAAAACCGGACGCCGCTCATGGTTCTCCGTCGCGGTCGGCCAGGATTGTTCCCCCGCCGAGGCACTCCTCGCCCTGGTAGAAGACCGCCGCCTGGCCGGGCGTGACGGCCCGCTGCTTCCCGGCAAAGCGCATGTGGATGCGGTCTCCCTCGAGGCGGATCACGCACTCCTGCAGGGGCTGGCGGTGCCTCAGCCGCGCCTGGCAGGGGTATTCCACCCCGTCCGCGACCGGCGGCCGCCCGGCGACCCAGGTGGCCTCGTCCGCCAGCGCGGAGAGGGTGAAAAGCTCCTCCGGCTCGCCCTGGGAGACGATGAGCACGTTGTTGGGCACGTCCTTCCCCACGACGAACCACCGTTCCCCCGTGCCGCCCCCACCGATGCCAAGGCCCCGGCGCTGGCCGGGGGTGTAGTACATGAGGCCTTCGTGCCGCCCGACGAGTTTCCCCTCGCGGGTGCGGATCTCGCCCGGCTGCGCGGGCAGGTACTGCTTGAGGAACTCCCGGAAGTTCCTCTCGCCGATGAAGCACACGCCCGTGGAATCCTTCTTGGCGCTGGTGGGAAGGCCCGCCTCGGCGGCCACGGCGCGGATCTCCGCCTTGGTCATGCCGCCCACGGGGAACATCGCCTTGGAGAGCGCCCGCTGCCCAAGCATATAGAGGAAGTAGGTCTGGTCCTTGTTCTCGTCCCGGGCGCGCAGCAGGCGCACACGGCCATCCTCCGCGCGGCCGAGATTGGCGAAATGCCCCGTGGCGAGGTACTCCGCGCCGATGGATTCGGCAAAGCGCAGGAACTGGTCGAACTTGATCTCCCGGTTGCACAGCACGTCCGGATTGGGCGTGCGGTTCTTTTTGTACTCCTCCAGGAAATGGGAGAAGACCCTCTCGCGGTACTCGCGGGCGTAATTGACAGAATAATACGGAATGCCGATGATATCGCACACCGCGCGCACGTCCGCCCAATCCGCCTCCGCGGTGCAGACGCCGCCCTCGTCCTTTTCCTCCCAGTTGTGCATGAACACGCCCGTCACGTCGTGACCCTGCCGCTTGAGCAGCAGCGCCGCCACGGACGAATCCACCCCGCCGGACATTCCCACAACGATCCTCGCCATACCGCGCCCTCCCGTTTTTCCTTCTTTCCATTATACTATTCCCATGTGAAAATTGCTATATGGCGCGCGCTTGCCCTTGCGAAGGTTCGCCCGCAGGTATACAATATAGATTGGATTTATGTGCGACTGGAGGCGTCCCATGCTCTACGACGCTGTCATTTTCGATCTGGACGGCACGCTCACCGAGTCCGGCGAGGGCATCATCCGCTCGGCGGCCCATGCCCTGAAGGCCATGGGCCGTCCCGTCCTCCCGGAGGAGGAGATGCGCCGCTTCATCGGCCCCCCGCTGCTGTGGTCCTTCCGGGAATACGGCCGCATGACCGAAGAAGAAGCCCAGGCCGCCGTGGTCAAATACCGCGAGCGCTACGAAGCCGTGGGCTGGGCGGAAAACGCGGTCTACACCGGCATCCCCGCCATGCTCAAGGCGCTCAAGCGCGCCGGGGCGTATCTGGCCGTGGCCACGGGCAAGCCCCAGGTCTTCACCGACAGGATACTGGATCTGTTCGGACTCAGGCCCTATTTTGACGCCGTCGTCGGCATCTCTCCCGACGACCACGAGGCCGACAAGCGCCGCCTCATCTCCGCGGCCCTGCCAAAGACGTACCGCCGCGCCTGCATGGTCGGCGACCGCCGCTTCGATATCGAGGCCGCGCGCGCCCTGGGCCTGGACGCGGTCGGCGCGCTGTACGGCTACGGCTCGCGCGAGGAGCTCGAGCAGGCCGGGGCCACCGCCATCGCCGAAACGCCGGACGTCCTCGCAGGCATCCTCCTTGCGGGCCTGCCCCGGGAGCGGGGCGTGTTCTGCACCTTCGAGGGGCCCGACGGCTGCGGAAAGACCACGCAGATGAAACTTTTGGCCGAATGGCTCAAAACGTGCGGCTGGCGCGTCAAAACAACCAGAGAGCCCGGCGGCGGCCCCATCAGCGAGGCCATCCGCAATCTGGTCCTGGACCCCGCCGTGGAGGGCATGACGGACGAATGCGAGGCGTATCTTTTCGCCGCGTCCCGCGCCCAGCACGTGCGCGATACCATCCGGCCCGCCCTGGAGAGGGGCGAGGTCGTCCTGTGCGATCGCTTCCTGGATTCCTCCGTCGCCTTCCAGGGCGGCGGACGCGGCCTCGGCGTCGGGACCGTAAAGGAGATCAACCGCGTCGCCGTGGACGGGACCTTCCCGGACGCCACCTTCCTCTTCACCATCGACCCGGACGCCGCCATGCGCCGCCGCCTGGACGCCAGCGCGCCGGACCGCATCGAGCGCGAGAAGAGCGAATTTGTGGGCCGGGTCTACGAAGCCTTCCTGGGCATCGCCCGGGAGGAGCCGGAGCGCGTCCTCTGCGTCAGCGCCGAGGGCACCATCGAAGCCATCCAGCGGGAAGTGCGTGAAAGGGCGCTCCCGCTGCTGAGCCGCATGCAATAGACAGTCATTTTTAGGAGGGAGAACCATGGAGCAAAACCGCGCCACCTGCATGTACTGCTTTGCCGATACCGGCGGAGCCTCCACATGCCCCAACTGCGGCGGCGACGCCAACGCGCCCGTGCCGCAGGATCATCTCGCGCCGGGCACCGTTCTGGGCGAAAGGTACCTCATCGGCCGCGCCATCGGCCAGGACGCCACCGGCATCGTCTACGTGGCCCTGGACCAGCGCCGCAGCGCCAAGGTGCGCGTCCGCGAATACTTCCCCAGGGACTGCGCCCAGCGCATGCCGGACGGCAGCGTGCAGGTCGTCCCCGGCGAGGAAGAGCGCTACGCCGCCGGGCTCGAGCAGCTGCGCGAGAGCGCCGCGCCCGAGGACGACCCGGAGAAGCGCTACCCCACCATCGAGGCGGGCTCGACGCTCTACGTCGTGCAGCGCAAGAAGAAGGCAGCGGCCGCGCCGCATGAGGAAGCCGTGAACACGGGCTCCGTCACCCGGCAGTGGATCCTGCTCGGCTCCATCGTGGCGGTGCTGATCATCGGCGTCATCATCGCCGTGTCCGTCGCGGGCAGGCGCGCCTCGCAGGCCCTCAACAAGGACCTGCAGAACACCCTTCCGCCCACGACCATCACCCTCCAGCCCACCCAGAGCGCCGCCCCCACCGACGCGCCCGCTCCCACGGCCATGACCACCTATAACCCCGTCACGGGCCGCTACGATACCATCGAGCCCGTGCAGACCACC
>CACZOT010000091.1 GCA_902782795.1 uncultured Eubacteriales bacterium
ATGATGGAGCCTCCGTTCGGGGGAAGTCATCTTTGACTTTCTTTGACTATTATAGTCAGCCGTTGCGTCGCAGTCAATAGGGCATGTGTTAATTCTGTGAAAATCCCCATCTGGCCATGTGTTTTCGGGAAGGGCGACGCCATGGGCCGAGGCCCTTTAGGCATCCCGTCTTGGTTTTTTGCAGAAAAAAACGGTTCTTCCGGATTCTCTGAAAAGCGGGAAACCATTGGTTGCGCCTCTTGCGCGCGGGGCGGGGTTTGTGCTATAGTGGACAATGCAGAACGCAAGGAAAGGAGGGTCGCGCATGAACAAGAATGAACGGCTTTGGGCCCGTCTCGTCCGATTGGCGAGTTTCCGGAAAATCACTATGCCCATGCGCGCCCGCCTTATGCCCTAGGGGCTCAGCTCCCCGGTGCGGATCCAAAACGAGCGGCGGCGCGTGCGAGCGCGGCCGTTTCTTTTGTATCCTGGCATCAAGGGAGGGTCCCCATCATGCAATTCGCCGGTTCCAACACCGTTCGCACCTCGTTGGGCGGGCAGATCCGCCTGCTGCGCACCCGCGCCGGTCTCCGGCAGGGAGATCTCGCGGAGCGCCTCGGCGTGACGCGCCAGGCCGTTTCCAAGTGGGAAAACGACGTCGCCTACCCGGATATCACCCTGTTGCCCGCCCTGGCCGATCTCCTGGGGGTGACGGTGGACGGCCTGCTGCGCGCGGGAACCGGGGAGGGCTGCGCCGCGTCTGAGGATGCGGAATAAAGAAAGGAAGTGGCGCAAATGGCGTTCATCGCAAGGGAAAAGATGAGCAAGCGCGCGAGGAAGGCGCTGGACCGCGAGAAGCGCGTCACCTGGGCGATCCCGCCCGCGAGCCGTCGCATCGAAAGCAAAAAGCTCTATAATCGGAAAAAGCTCCGCGGCCGTGAGAACGGCGCGGAGCTTTTTTGTATCTGGATGCCGCAAATGGAGGCGATCAGCGCGGGGGCGGGGCAACGTTGGCCAGCTGCGGGCGGATCGTCTCCCCGGGGACGATCACGCCCTGCAGGACGGCGCGCTCCACCGGGTAGGGCGGGCCGTTTTCCGCCTGGCGGGCGAGGATCTCCGCCGCGCGCACGCCCATGCCCTCGGCGTCCTGCCGGAGGGTGGTCAGCCGCGGCCAGATGGACTGGCTCAGCAGCATGCCGTCGTAGCCCGCAGCGGAGATGTCCGCGGGCACATTGAGGCCGCGGTTGCGGAATTCGTTCATGCCGCCGATGTAGGAAAAATCGTCCGGGAAGAGCACGCAGGTGGGCGGCTCAGGCAGATCCAGCAGGGCGCGCACCGCGACCTGAGCGCACTCGGCGTTATGGTACACGCTGGGCACCACATACTCCGGCGGCACCTTGATCCCCTTTTCCGCGCAGACGGTGAAGAAGGAGCGCAGGCGCGCGCGGGTAACGTTGGTGTTCTCGCCGTGGATGAAGGCGATGCGCCGATGGCCCAGCTGGATGGCGTATTCCACGAGCTTGCGCATGCCGTGCTCGTTGTCGGAGACCACGCTGCTGACGCCGTCGAACTCGTAATCGATGCAGACGATGGGGCAATCCGCCATGCAGACGTCCCCGACGATGTTTTCGACCACGTCGCTCCCCGCGATCAGGAACACGCCGTCGCAGTTGCGGTAGCGCGCGTGGTCGGCATAGCCGAGGGAGCGGCCGCCGGGCTGCGCGCCGAGGAAGAGGACGTCGTACCCAAGCGCCTCGGAGCGCTGCAGGAAACTGTTGAGGATGCGGGAGAAGAATTCGTGGGTCAGGCCGTGCTGCACCGCCTCTTCGAAGATGATGCCGAAGGTGTAGGAACGGTTCGTGCGCAGAGCCTTCGCGGCCGCGTTGGGCATGTAGCCCATCTCCTCCGCTACCCGCCGGATGCGCATGGAAGTGGCTTGGCTCAGGTCGGAAGCGCCGTTGAGCGCTTTGCTGACGCTGGCGATGGAGACGCCGCAGCGTTCAGCGATCATGCGCAGAGTGACCATACGGAGTCCTCCCCTTTAGCGCATAGTTCACTGTTGCGAGAGGAATGCACAAAAAAACTAAAACATTTTCGCCTTCATTATAAGAACAGGTGACACCCCCGTCAATGGATTTTTAACAGAATGATAAATTAAAGTTTATCGCCCGAAAAAGAGACGAAAAGAAACGAAAATTCCGCAGAAAAGAAACACTTTTCGGCCTGTAGCATCGCAGAACACAAGAACGGGCCGCGGTATCCGACGAAACGGATACCGCGGCCCGTTCACTGTTCCCTTCGGAGAATCAGCCTTTAATGGAGCCGATCATCACGCCGGTGACGAAGTACTTCTGCACGAAGGGGTAGACGAGCATCATGGGGATGATGGAGACCATGATGGTGCAGTACTTGATCAGCGGGCGGTAGATCATGACGTCCTGGCCGTCGGCATCGGCGACGATGGACTGCTCCGTGCCCAGCAGCACGATCTCGCGCAGGGTGAGCTGCAGGGGGTAGAGGTTGCGGTTCTTGAGGTAGATGGCGGCGTTGAACCAGGCGTTCCAGTGCTGGATGCCGTAGAACAGGGCCACGACCGCGATGATGGATTTGGACACCGGCAGGATGATGCTGGTGAGGATGCGGAAGTGGCTCGCGCCGTCGATGAAGGCGGCCTCGCTCAGGCCGTCCGGGATGGCGGCGAAGGAGGTGCGCATGATGATGACGTTGTAGGCGTAGACCGCGCCGGGGATGATCAGCGACCAGCGGGTATCGAGCCAGCCCAGGTTCTTGACGAGCATGTAGCCGGGGATGAGGCCGCCGCGGAAGATCATCGTAAAGGCGATCATGAGCACCAGGGGGCCCTTGTAGCGCAGGTCCTTGCGGGAGGTGACGTAGGCTGCGAGGATGTTGAGCACCGTGCCGAAGGCCGTGGCGGAGATCACGTAGATGAAGGTGTTCAGGTAGGAACGCACGATGGAGGGGTTCTGGAGCACCAGCCGGTAGCCGCCGAGGGTCGTCTGACCCGCGGGGACGAAGAAGAGGCCGGTAGCGGCGGAAAGCTTCATCGGGTCGGAAATGGAGCCCATGGCCACGTGCCAGATGGGGATGATGAAGATAAAGCTGAGCAGAAGCAGATGCAGGGTGTTGAAGACGGCGAAGGCCTTCTGACCGGAAGTGCGCTTGATCATGCCGGTACCTCCTTTCTTACCAGAGACTGATGTCGCTCAGGGAGCGGCTGACGCGGTTGGCGACGTAGAGGATGAGGAAGTTGATAATGGAGTTGAACAGGTCCACCGCGGTGGAGTAGGAGTAGTTGGCGTCTCCGATACCGACGCGGTAGACGTAGCTGGAGATGATATCGGCCGTCTCGTACGTCGCGGGGCTGTACATGAGGATGGTCTTCTCATAGCCGACGTTCATCATCTGGCCCAAGCGCATGATCAGCAGGATGACGATGGTGGGCAGGATGCCGGGGATGGTCACGTGCAGCGTCTGTCTCCAGCGGCCGGCGCCGTCGATATAGGCGGCTTCGTAGAGCTCCTGGTCGACGGAAGCGAGCGCGGAAATATAGATGATGGAGTTATAGCCCAGATGCTGCCAGATGTTGGAACCGATATACAGCGAGCGGAACCACTCTGGCCGTGATATGAGCGCGCCCTTTGTATCTCCGAATAAGGCGGCGATCTGCGTGAGGATGCCGCCGGACTTGCAGAAATCATTGAGGATGGACACGACGACGACGATCGAGATGAAGTAGGGCATGTAGCTGATCGTCTGCGTGACCTTCTTGAACTTCCGGCTGCGCACCTCGTTCAGGCACAGCGCGAAGATGATGGGGAAGGGGAAGGAGTAGATGAGGCCGTAGACGCTGATAAGGATGGTGTTCCGGATCAGACGCCAGAAATAGACGGAATTGAAGAAATCGATGAAGTTCTGGAACCAGATCCACTCGCTGCCCAGGATGCCCTTGCGGATCTTGAAGTTCTCGAACGCCATGACGATGCCGCCCATGGGGATATAATAGAAGATGAAGAAATAGACCACGACCGGGATCGCCATCACGTAGACGGCCCAGTTGAGGCGGAGATCCCGCCGGATGGCCTTCTTGCGGCGGGCGCGGATGCGCTCAGCGCTGGTCACGATGTTTGGCGCGGAGCCGGTGCTCTGCATGGAGGGTGCCTCCCTTCGGAATGTGGATAAGCCGAGCCGCTGCGCGCCCCGACCAGGCCGGAGCGTTGGCAGGATACGGATACGATTCGGGGAGGCTCCGTGGGAGCCTCCCCGGGATGGGTTTGGGGATTAGCGGGCGTTGTAGCGGTCCAGAGCGGCCTGACGCAGCTCGATGCACTTCTCGATGCCCATGGAGCGCAGGGTCTCGCGGTAGGAGTCGTAATCATCCAGGCTCATCTGGCCCATGATGAACTTCACGTTGCACTCCTGCACGTAGGTCTCGATATCGGTGTAGAGCTTGGAATACTCAGCGTTCTCGTCCGCGGTCATCGTGGTGCGGTTGGAGATCCACATGGTGGGCTCATAGAGAGACCAGAGGCGGTAGCCCTCCTGCTGCACGGGCTTGGAGGACTCGATCTGAGCGGACTCGACGCGCACCGGCGGGTTCTTGGTCCAGTACTTCACGAGCACCAGAGCGGAGGAATCGCCGTCCGGGTTCTTGTAGCGGAAGTCGTAGTCCTGGATGCGGTGGCCGTCGTCCTCGGCGGCGTACCAGGTCTTGCCCTCGTTCGCGTCGAGGCCGAAGTTGGCCTGCAGGTAGATGGGCTTGGAGTAGAAGCCGTCGGTCCAGCGGATGCACTCTTCGATGTACTCGCCCTCGGCGTCGAACACGGTGCAGTAGGTCTGCATGTAGTCGTTACCGGAAGAGTAGTCGCGGTAAGCGGGGGTGTCGCCTTCCTTGAGGACAGGCTGCGCAACGCCGACTTCCCACCAATCGGGGTTGGTGGCGCCGCGGGTGATGTACACGTCGGCCAGGCGGGTGCCGTAGTCGATCAGGGAGCCGACCTTGTCGTTGAGCATCATGTCGTTATCGGCGGTGATGCCGGAGGAGGTACGGGTGGCGAACTCCTTGTCGAGGAGGCCTTCCTCCCACCACTTGTGGAGCATGGTCAGGTAATCCTTGTAGGCGTCTTCCATCGGGCCGTACTTGACGGTGCCGTCGACCTGGTAGAAGTAGGGGCCCACGCCGTAGCCGGCCATGAACTCGCCGGTGCGGTCGATGCCGTACTTGGAGGTGTAGAAGGGAGCCTCGATGCCCAGCTCGTCGCGGAAGGCGCACAGGACGTCATACCAATCGTCGTAGGTCACCGGGACATCCTTGCCGACCTTGTCCAGGAAATCCTTGCGGATCGCGATGCCCTGGTCAGCCATGGGGATCTCGCCGATGGGGAGCCACACGCCCCACATACCGTACATCTTGCCGGTATCGGAGTAGCAGGCCTTGCGGTAGGCCTCGTAGGTCTCCAGCCACACCTTGTAGTTGGGGGCGAAGTCCAGATAGTCGGCCATGTCGATGAAGTAGCCGTCGTCGATGGCGGCGTCCTGGCCGTCGCGGTACTTCTGGCCGGCGGGCTGGCAGTACGCCATGTCGGGCATGTCGTCAGAGGCGAACAGCAGGGAGAAGGAATCGCCTTCGGTGCCGGACGCGGGGACGATGAAGTTGATGTGCATGTTGGTGAGCTCTTCATACATCACGAAGAACTCAGCGTCGTTGAAATCAGACAGCTCAGCCATGGAGCCGGCCATCGGGTACCACAGATCCACGGTGATCTTGTCCGCGGAGATGGGGTAGGTCTGCGCGTTTTCCGGGCAGACATAGTTGGTCTCGGCCATGGCCATGGAGCCCATGCACAGGGCGAGGACCAGAGCGAGAGAGAGGATGCCAAGGAATCTCTTCATCGGTTTTGCTCCTTCTATAAGATTTATCGCAAACGGCCAAGGCCGCCTGAGACCGGAAGCGGGAGGCGAAATCCGCGCCGCTCGTGTTAAGAGCGCGCGAAAACCACGGGAAAATACACAATTATTCTAACACGGGCAAGGGCTGTATGCAAGTAAAAAAGAACTCCATATGACGCCCGCGGAAAAATTTAATGACGCTGCTGCGAAAAAACGCGGAGGGGACCTTCGTCCCCCTCCGCGTATGCGTTTATTTCCGAACGCGATCACGCCCACCACATGGCGCCGCGGTCTTCGAACATCATGACTTCCTTGAGGAAGGCGATGGCCTTGTTGAGGCCCTCGAGCGGAGTCATGAGGCTGTCCTCATGCTCGATGGAGATGGGCCCGTCGTAGCCGATGAGGCGCAGGGTGCTCATCATGTCCTTCCAGACCTGGTAATCGTGGCCGTAGCCGACGGAGCGGAAGATCCAGGAGCGGTGGATCTCGTCGCCGTAGTGCTTGGTATCCAGCACGCCGTTGACGGCGGAATTGATCGGGTCGATCTTGGTGTCCTTGGCGTGGAAGTAGTACACGGCGTCGCCCAGGGCGCGCAGGGCGGCCACGGGGTCGATGCCCTGCCAGAAGAGGTGGCTGGGGTCGAAGTTGGCGCCGATGTTGTCTCCGCAGGCGGCGCGCAGCTTGAGCAGCGTCTCGGGGTTGTAGACGCAGAAGCCTGGGTGCATCTCAAAGGCGAGCTTGCTCACGCCGTGCTCCTTGGCGAACGCGGCCCACTTCTTCCAGTAGGGAATGAGGACCTCGTTCCACTGGTACTCGAGGATGTTGGAATAATCGTCCGGCCAGGGGCAGGTGACCCAGTTGGGCGTCTTGTCCTCGGGAGAGCCGCCCGGGCAGCCAGAGAACGTCACGACGGTGTGCACGTCCATCTTCTCGGCCAGGAGAACGGCCGCGACGAAATCGTCATGGAACTGCTTGGCCACGGCCTTGTCCGGATGCACGGGGTTGCCGTGGGTGGACAGGGCGGCGATCTCCAGATCGTACTTCTTCAGCGTCGCGAGCATCTGGTCGATCTTCTCCGGATGGGCGAGGAAATCCGCCGCGTCGCAGTGGGCCTTGCCGGGGAAGCCGCCGCAGCCGATCTCGACCGCCTGCGCGCCGGCTTCGTGGAGATACTTGCAGGCTTCCTCGAAGGAACGGTCCTGCAGCAGCACAGCAAAAACGCTCAGTTTCATGGGGTACCCTCCTGTTGAACTCTCATTTTAGCCCCCGACGGGGCCGATACGAATACATTATACCGCACATGCGCGCTCTTGCGCAAGCGGTACGCCGAGGGGACGCGCGAAGGGAACATGGGGAGAACGCCAGGGGACTCTGTCCCCTGGACCTTGGCAGAGGGCGCCGCCCTCTGCACTCCTGCTTAAGGGCAATTGGCCCTTAAGAATCCCAAATTGGGGGATTGTTTTGTACCGATGCATCGCGATTCTACCCAAAGACAACGATCTCCGGGTCCCATGGAAATGATACCGGAGCCTTTTCCTATTCTTTGCCCCTAAATGAGGGGTCCAAGGGGAATCATTCCCCCTGCCAAAGGTCCAGAAAGAGGATCCGCAGCCGGAGCCTTCCAAAGGAGCCCCGCCCGAGACGGCAGATGAAATAAGGAAGCGCCGCGCCCTTGATAAATACGCGAAGAGATGGTATCATAAGATGTTTAATGGGGTGGGATGCGGCTTCGCCGCGCCGCCCGAAACGGACCACAGGAGGACGGACATGTTCGAATTTTTGAAAAAGCTGCTGGGCGGCTCGAGCGAAGCGGAAGTGAAGAAGCTCATGGCGCGGGCGGACGAGATCATCGCCCTGCAGCCCAAATACGAGGCCATGAGCGACGAGGAGCTGCGCGCCCAGAAGGACCTCTTCCGCGAGAGATATAAGAAGGGAGAAACGCTCGACAGCATGCTCAACGAGGCCTTCGCCGCCGTGCGCGAGGGCGCCTTCCGCGCCATCGGCCAGCGGGCCTTCAAGGTGCAGCTGGTGGGCGGCATCGTCCTGCACCAGGGGCGCATCGCGGAGATGCGCACGGGCGAGGGCAAAACGCTGACGGCCTGCTTCCCGGCGTATCTGAACGCCATCGCGGGCGAGGGCGTGCATATCGTCACGGTCAACGATTATCTGGCCCGCTTCCAGAGCGAATGGATGGGCAAGGTCTACCGCTTCATGGGCATGGAGGTCGGCCTGATCGTGCACGATCTCGAAGCGCCGGAGCGGCAGAAGGCCTACGCCGCGGACATCACCTACGCCACCAACAACGAGCTGGGCTTCGATTACCTGCGCGACAACATGGCCGTGCGCAAGGAGCGCCTCGTGCAGCGGCCGCTCAATTTCGCCATCGTGGACGAGGTGGACTCCATCCTCATCGACGAGGCGAGAACGCCGCTGATCATCTCCGGCCAGGGCGACAAATCCACCGAGATGTACAACCGCGCCGACCGCTTCGCCTGCCGCCTGCGCGAGACCGAGGATTACGAGAAGGACGAAAAGAAGAAGACCATCCACCTCACCGACGAGGGCACGCGCAAGGCCGAGGCCTACTTCAACGTCGAGAACCTCACCGACCCGGCCAACGCCGAGCTCAACCACCACATCCTCGCCGCCCTGCGCGCCAACGTCATGATGAAGCGCGACGTGGACTACGTCGTCAAGGACGGCCAGGTCGTCATCGTGGACGAGTTCACGGGCCGCCTCATGGTGGGCCGCCGCTATTCCGACGGCCTGCACCAGGCCATCGAGGCCAAGGAGAAG